>JAXDBM010000022.1:0-17547 GCA_034678725.1 Syntrophales bacterium
GGGTGCACATCGGGTCCAGCCAGCCCTTGCCCGCCTTCTTCGCGAATTTCTCCTTGTCCTTCGCTCCCGTCTTCTTCATCGTTCCTTTCCTCCTCTCTGAATTGCGATATGGTCTATAATCCCTTGAAGCCCGTCATCGGATGATGGCCGGTCCGGTTCCGCTCGATTGTCTTCCCCAGGAGGTCCTTCCGGGGGTTGAACTCGACTTTGCCTTTCAGGATGACGTTCATGGTTTTTAACTCCCTTTCTTTCCTGCTTTCGAGGCTACATTAATCCCGAAAGCGGTTGGAGACAATCGGAGGAACCCTGATTATCGAATGGGAAAAAGGGGAGGAAGAAGATCAGCCGATCGGACATTCCGGATCGGTGTTTATCCGATGGGAAGAGCTGAGCAGAAGATTCGTGATGCACACCGGGCTCGAATCCCTCCCCGAAAGGTGCTAAGAGAAGTGAGGATCAATCCATTCAGACTGATAGGAGCACGAAAGCCGGATGCACAAAATGGCGCGCTACAAAATCGCAGTTCTGATGATTGCCTTTTGCATCCCGGTTTTTTATCAATCCGCCTCGGCGCTCAGTTGCGGGAATTACCGTTATCCGAAATGCGACGGACCCGATCTTCAGTATGCCGGAGGTTTTAATCCGCAGGTCGGCTTCGGCGGTTTCGGCGGGGGGGCCTGCACCGCCCGGCGCACGCCGGTCATCTTTGTTCACGGCAACGGCGACCGGGCGACGAACTGGGACTCGCCGGTCACGGGTGCGATCGTAAGTTACACCGCACCGGTCCGCTCCGTCTATCAGGAATTCAAAGCACGCGGCTACAGCGACTGCGAACTCTTCGGCGTAACCTACCTGTCTCCCGATGAGCAGGAGTCGCCACAGGCCAATTACCACAGGCCGGAGAAATACGGCATTCTGATCCGCTTTGTCGAAGCCGTCAAATCCTATACCGGAAAGGATCGGGTGGACATTGTCGCCCACTCCATGGGCGTGTCCATGATGCTCGCCGCCCTGACCTATGAGGATCATGTTCATGGCGGGAAAAACGGCTGGTCCGGTGTGCGCCGTTTCGTGAACATCGCCGGCGGCGTGCGAGGTCTCTCCGCCTGCATTGCCGCCGGTTTCATGAACCCCTTCGTTTCCGCCTGCGGATCCCAGAACGTCCTCAACGAGTATGTTTTCGGCTTCTATCCCGATTCCGGCCATTTCCTGGGATTCAATGAATGGACGGGCGACAAGGGGCGGTTGAGCATGAGGCGAGCACCGTCAAATCATCCGGAGGTCTTATTCTACACGATCACCGCCGGACTGCACGACCAGATTCACTGCTCGACGGTGGAGCGGCGCCCGGAGTGCGGCAAAGGATCCCTGTTCGCAAAGTCCGCCAATGTGAAAGCGCAGCTCGATGTCGGCGCCGGTTCAAAGGCCCGGAGAGTGAATCTGGATTTCAGGAACTGGCGCCCCACGTCGCTGTCCGGCGGCGATGCGGACGGCATCGGTCATTTCAAGGTCCGCAACAACCTGGGGCAGATGATCTTCGGGATGCTCGCTTCGGACTGCACGGGCATGGCCTGCAGGGGGGACTACACCGGGGGACCGGTTGCGGCGGTCGCGGAGTGATCCGGGAAAATACGAGCGCCGCGGCTACCGTCCCGCAATTTTCCCGTCCCTGAACGTGACTTTCTTTTTATGCAGGCCATTCTCGGAATGGTATTCCCAGGGTCCGTCATTCCGTCCATTCCGGTGACTGCCTTTCGACCTCAGCCGGCCATTCTCATAATACGTTTCCTCGGTTCCCTCCTTCTGCCCGTTCAGGTATCGTCCCTTGACTTCCAGCTTACGATTCTCATGGTATGCCTCATAGGGCCCATCCAGTTGTCCATTTTTATACGTTCTTCTGTATTTCAGTTGCCCGTTTGGGTAGAAGTCTTCCCAGACGCTGTCTCTCTGCTCATTCACAAAAGCTTTTTTCGACTCCATCTGGCCGGTCTCATAAAAGGTCTCCGTCGGGCCGTCCAACTTGCCGTTCTTATAATAACTTTTGGATTTCAGCTTGCCGTTTGCGAAGTACTCTTCCCAGAGTCCGTATTTCTGATCATTGAGAAATGTCCCTTTGGTTTCCAACTGACCGTTCTCACCGTAGGTTTCCGCCGGGCCCTCCAGTTTGTCGTCTTTATAAAAACCCTTTGATTTCAAGTATCCGTTCTTATGAAATCCTTCGTAGGGTCCTTCCTGCTTTCCGTTTTTATAGGTTTTTTTCAACTGGATCCGACCATCCGGATAATACCATTCCCACACTCCGTCAAAGAGCCCTTTCCCGGCGTCTTCCGCCTGTTGTTCACCCCACACAGGATTGATCGACACAGAGAGAATCAATCCGATGCCGAAGAGCAGCCAGCTTAGATTTTTCGCTTTCATGTGAAGCCTGCGAAGGATTATTTCTTCGCCTTCGATTTCGGCGCTGTCTTTTTCTTGGCTGCGGGCGCTGCGGTCGCCGTTGGCGCCTTGACTTCCAGAAGTTCCACATCAAAAACCAGTGTCGCGCCGCCGGGGATGATAGGCGGTCTCCCTTGGTCTCCATACGCAAGATCCGATGGGCAGACCAGCCTGGCTTTGCCGCCGGCCTTCATCTTGCCGACGCCCTCCGACCAGCAGGGAATCACCTGCCCCAGCGTAAATTCGGCGGGCTGTCCGCGCTGCACGGAGCTGTCGAAAACCTTGCCGTCGATGAAAGTTCCCGTGTAGTGAACCTTGACGCTGTCCGAAGCCTTGGGCACGGCGCCGCTGCCAGCCGTGATCTGCCGGTAAACAAGACCGGAAGCCGTCTTCTCGGCGCCCTGCTCTTTTGCGGCAGACTCCAAAAAGGGCTTGGCCAGCTCTTTTTGCTTTTGTGCGGCGGCCTGCATCCGCGTCATCGCCAGGATATTGATGTTCTGCATGTAGGCCTCCGGCTCCGCCACCAGAGCCTTTCCCGCGGCGGCATCGGTCATGCCCTGCTTGACAAACTCATATTCCTCTACGGACAGGTTGAAAATGGACAGTTGCTTGGTCATGTGGACACCGAGCGCATAGAGTGTTTTCTGGTCGTCCGTCTGAGGCTGTGCGGCCAATGCCGGGACCGCCATGAAGAGAAAAACAGCAATAATCAGCTTACGCATAGGATTCCTTTCCTGGATCAAAATTTGAATATCCTCGCCACGAGACAAACGGTCCCAGCGGAATATCACGCGCACACTTATAAGCGTTTACGGCAACATTTGCAAAAAAACTTTTCTCCACAATCACGTCAACATGCAAAAAGGGGAAAGCGTCAGAACGCTTCCTTCGCCACCCCTGATGCAAGGGGTTGAATGAATTCACTTTGCGGCTTCCCCTTTCACCTCCGTTCCATGCCGGCAATGAAGCTGACGATTTGCTCCAGAGGCGTCCCCGGCCCGAAAACTTCATCAACGACTGCCCTATTCAATATCCTTTAAAATCGGAAAAGGGGCGGATTCCGGATGCCGCGGTGTTTCCACAGAACCTCCGGATCTCAGGGCGTACGATCGCGCTGCACCATACGTTCCGTCCGGCCTTTCCTGTCCCGGCAAGCCACGGCCCGCTGCGGATTGCACAGAACTCTGCTCAGGGCAACGCCGGCCGCGAATCCGCCGACATGGGCCCAAAAGGCTACCCCGCCGGCCGCGCCGGCAAGAGCGGGGATCCCGCCGAGAAGCTGGAGGAGAAACCAGTACCCCAGCATCAGAAAAGCCGGAACGACAAACCGGGTGAAGAAGAAACCGAAAAAGACCAGGACATGCACGGGAGCCCGCGGAAAAAGGACGGCGTAGGCTCCCATGACCCCGCTGATGGCTCCCGAGGCCCCCACCATGGGCACGACGCTTCCGGTATTCGTAGCGATCTGCAGGCCGGCCGCAGCAACGCCGCACAGGAGATAGAACAGAATGAAGCGCCACCATCCCATGGCGTCCTCGATGTTGTCCCCGAATACGGCGAGAAACCACAAGTTGCCGATGATGTGAAACCAGCCGCCATGCAGGAACATGGAACTGAAAACGGACCAACCGGAACCGTCCGGCGTCAGGACGCAGGCCAACCCCTGACCCATCGGTACTTTCGTACCCGGCGTCACCTTGCCGAGAAGCTCCGCCGGGATCAGACCGTACTGGCAGATCGAAGCAGCAAGAGGCGCATCCGATCCCATCCCCTGAACAAACACCCATACCAGCACGTTGAGGCCGATGATCAGGAAGGTCACAACAGAGGCGCCCAGGGTCGGATTTTCATCTCGAAGGGGAAACATGCGAAACCTGCTGTCCGAGTTTCAATCCTGGAATGATGCCACGGTCCGTTGCAACATCAGTTGACGGAACTCTTCGATGTCCGCAGGTCCTGCTGATACCGTTCGATCAGATCGCGAATGGCGCGCGCATCGCCTTTGAAATGTCCATGGCTTTCGATGGGGTTGCTTCCCCCGGCCGAATCGATCCGGATGTCGGACCAGATGAGGCCGGTCTTGATATTGACCGAAGCCACTTTCGGGATCGCAATGCTCTCCTCGTTGGAGCCGATGAGCCGCGGCTTGATTCGCGTAACCCGGTTTTGATTCACGACAATTCGAACCGGAAAGATCAGGTTCCCCGAAGTCAAACGGCTGGCAGTGAACACATGGCTTTCCTGAGCCATCGCTTCCTCCTTCGATGCAATGCATCGGGCATCGTTTTGAGTGCGAGTATATGAAGAACGATTTTTTGTGTCAATAGCGCCTTGCCCGCCTTCATCTGAAAAACACGGGACCGAGGATCTGCATCGGTATTGCCAATCGGCAAATAACCTGTATAATCTTCGATCAGGGAGCGCTCACATGGACAGGCAGAAGTTGCCGATCCTTTTATCGGCAGATGAAACCACATCGGCCATTCTGACCCTGCCTTCGAAGGGGAAAAGGGTGCCGGGCAGGGGCGTAATCGTGGCCCACGGCGCCGGCAATGACATGGACAATCCCCTCATTGCCGCTTTCACGGACGGCCTGGCCGGGGCGGGATATCCGGCCATGCGGTTCAATTTTTTATACCGGGAGAAGGGGCTGAAAACGCCGGACCGGCCGGAAAAGCTGGAGGCAGCATGGACTGCCGCCTGCCGGTGTTTCCTTGAGCATACGGGTGCCGGTGCCATACAGATCGTTGCCGCCGGCAAATCCATGGGCGGGCGGATCGCCTCGCAGATGGCCGCTGAAAAAAAACTCCCGGCAGCGGGTCTGATCTTTCTCGGTTATCCCCTGCATCCGGCGGACGACCCTTCAAAAATCAGGGATGCCCACCTGTACCGGATCGGCGTCCCGATGCTTTTTTTCGCCGGTACGAGAGACAGCCTTTGCAATCTTGCCAAGCTTCGGGCCGTCCTGAGCAGGGTGTCATCGCCCTGGGATCTGGACGTCATCGAAGGCGGCGACCATTCCTTCCAAAGTCCTGATGCTTTCGGCCTCAAGGAGTCCGACACGTACACGCGGATCGTGAAGAAGACCTTGCAATGGCTGGAGGAAACCACCGATCGTGGATAATCCCATCAAAGCGGATTCGGCAGAAAGTGCAAATGTGCCGTGTGAGGGAGGAACCGTTCATCCGTTGATCTGAAAAAGTCGAAGGTGCGCCATGGAATACTACGATTTAAATGATTTTTTGAAAATCTCCGCCGTATTGAACTACCAGTTGAGCGCCAAGCAGCCGAACTGGAACAACATCGCATTCATTGTGCTGGAAGGGAAGTCGATTGCGGCCCGCGATGAGGAGGTGCTGCTGCACGTATTCGATTATCTGGGCAAAATATACGGAAGAATGAAAAGGGACCTGGGGCCGTTCTCTGTTTTGCATCCGCTCCGGGCTACCGCGCTGCTTTCCCATGCATCGAAAGAAGTTGACCTTCTGGATGTCATGACCTGCCTGCTGCACGATCATTTCGAGGATTTCAATCCGGAGAAGCTCAAAAATTCAAGCCGGACAGAACTGGATCAACGATTCCGATCCTTCCTGGCAAAATTGCCGGAAGACCACCAGGAACGCCTGATGCAGCATCTGAAATGGCTGACGAAAGAGCCTTCCGAGACCTATAACCGCTATATCGGCCGATTGCTGGACCAGGCATGCAGCGCCCCGGAAGTCGTGAGAGTCAAGCTCGCGGACAGGCTGGACAATACTTTTGACATGCGCATTGATCTGCAGGACCCGTTGCAGGGGGTAGACTTTTTCGAGATCATCTTTCAGACCTTTTTCACCAACACCTACAAGGGATACCGGCCGGAGAGAACCCACCAGCCCTCGCTGGTCCTGAACGGCGCGCAAAGGCTGTACCAGCTCTTCAAGAACATTGTCCTGATGTCGCTCATCCGAAAGCAGCAGGCAGACGCGGCGGATTCCATCAGCCGCGGCCTGTTCAGCGCCCTTGCCAAGGCGAGCATTCAGGAGGCCCAGAGAATCGCGCTGCACGTCTTCGGATACCATGAGACCTCCGTTTCAGCATTCAGGGAGATACTCAGGGATACGCTGGCATATTCGCGGTCAGGGGGATTCGAAGCGGTGACGCAGCCGCAGGGTGAGCATCGTCTGGACGGGTTGTTTATGACGGTTTTTGATCAGCCGAAACGTGACGCCCGCAAACGGCAACTTCTGGCGCTGTACCAGAACAAGTCATTCATGATCGAGGTGGCTGTCGCGTTTGTTATCATTTTCCAGAATTTCCTCAACGACGAGGCTTATTATGTCCACGGCATCAGCGCGGAAGGAATACGACCGGAGCGGACATGCTGATTCTGTGAAGTCGGGAAAGTTTCAGCATTGCCGGTGACACAATGTAGAGCGCTTAAAAAGATAATCTCTTCAAAACCATGCGGGGGAAATCTTCCCATATTTTCATGGGAAATCCCCCACAAACACGGATTAAAACTTGAATTCCAGGCTGAAGATGATGCTTCGATCCACAATCAGGGATTTGTCATCAGCGGATTTCTGCTTCGGGGCGCTGAACAGATCTTTGGAAACGATGCTGTTGATCATTTCAGGATCTATGCTCCGGGTGACCACTCCCACATTTGTATTCAGGCTGAAGGTGTATTTTTTCCGCAGCGTATAGATCTCCTGATCGTTCTCCAATCGTACGGAATATTTTGCCTCCTGTCCGGGATCGAGCCTTGCCGAACCGATATCCGGGCTTTTCTCGAGTGTGATCGATTTGATGTATTTTGAAGGGACCTTCTTCTCCCGGTTGTCCCCGGAAGATACGGTCACCTCATCCGGCCGATCACTGACATAGCCTTCCAGAAGAGAATTCTGCGAATCCTTGACGATCGCGAAAGTGTTGAGTCCCTCCTTCTGCTGCTTGTCCTGGGCAAAAGCAATGGTGCAAATGAAAAAGAACAGGACAGTGAAATGGAAAATTTTCCGGTTCGCAGAAGCCCAAAAAAAAGAAGCCAAGGCCGTATCTCCTTTGTCAATGACAGAAATATTTCTACCTCTACGGGCACTTATGCGTTGAATCCACAGACATGTTGATAAGGATGTAAATACCCTTGTGGATAAACACTGTAAGTGCTTAATTGTGACGATCTTATAGCACATTGCGACAAGAGCAGGCAATGAAATAACTTTATAATTACAATAAAATAAACAATAGTCATTTGATTTCTGACACTTGATGAGCACCCGCATAAAAGTTATGAGACGCTCATGTAAATCGTGCCCTGCTTCTCTCTTCTATCGCCGATATTCGTAGCTGCCTCTGTCAGGTCCTCCGCCCCTGTAATATCCTCCACCTCTGTAATAACCGCCGCCTCGATCATAATGGCCTCCGCCTCTGTGATAACCTCCTCCACCCCCGCCATGCGGGCCCCACCACCAGAAGGGACAACATCCTCCAATCGTTGCCAGCGTCAGCAGGGAAACAATGCCTATCGTGATGATTCTTTTCATCGCCCTCTCCTTTCCAGTGTGTCGGAAAACTTGTGACATCCCCTTTTCCCATGATGAGTTTGTTCTCTTGATAAATTAGCAAAAAGCGTACCCGAAAAACGATAATAATATAAGTTTATGATATCATATCATATTGTTGAATCGTGATCTTCCCTGTTCGATTCTTTTCCTTAATGACATGGATAGCATGTATGCAGGCATCGGCAATCGATTGGATAATAAATATCCATCCGAATAACGGAACATGGATGGGTCCAATCCTCAAAGAGGAATCTTGACGTTGATAATACAAGCAATGAAATGCCGCGGGGCAGAAGCCACACGGCAAGAAGAGATGTCGAGGATATCTGTATTTATGGAATCGCGGTGGGGGCTTATGACGCTAAAGCAGAGATGGCCTGCAGGAAAAAGTAGATGCCGGCCGACAATACGCCGGAGATCGGGATGGTTAAAATCCACGCCCAGATGATGTTTCCGGCCACACCCCAGCGGACGGCCGACAGTCTTTTGGTCGCGCCGACGCCCATGATGGCGCCTGTGATCGTGTGTGTCGTGCTTACCGGAATGCCGGCGACCGACGCGCCGATGATGGACATGGCCGCGGCCGTTTCCGCGCAAAATCCGCCCATGGGCTGAAGTTTCGTGATTTTCGTTCCCATGGTCTTGACAATCCGCCACCCGCCAAACATGGTGCCCATGGCAATAACCGAATAGCACACGATCACGACCCAAAAGGGTATAAAGAACGTGGTCCCGAGATACCCTCCGCTGAACAGTACCAGCGCAATGATTCCCATTGTTTTCTGCGCATCATTCATGCCATGGCTGATGCTGTAGATGGCGGCAGAAAAGAGCTGCAATCTCTTGAAAATACGGTTCGACTTCTCGACATTGCTGTAACGGGACAGATTCAGCACCACCACCATCAGGACAAGGCCCAGCACCAGGCCGATCATCGGCGAAATGATGATGAAGCTGGATGTCTTGATGATGCCCTTCCAGACCAGACTGCCAAATCCGCCTTTCATCAGTCCGGCTCCGATCAAACCGCCGATCAGGGCATGCGACGAGCTGCTCGGCAAACCAAACCACCAGGTGATCAGGTTCCAGATGATGGCGCCGCCGACCGCGGCAATGAGCAGGGCATTATCCACGATCGCGGCATTGACGATGCCCGTGCCCACGGTTTTGGCAACCTGGGCGTCAAACAGGAAGACGGCGACGAAATTAAAAAAGGCCGCCCACAAAACGGCCTGCCGGGGTTTCAACACCCGGGTCGACACAATGGTTGCGATGGAATTGGCGGAATCATGAAAGCCGTTGATGAAATCAAAAACCAATGCAAGCAGGATGATGAAACATACGATGGCAAGTGACGAGCTTATCATGCTTACAGATCTTCTCTTTCCGCGCCCCTGCCTTCCGCTTCCGGCGGCAGATCCCTGATAATCGAACGCACATTAAAAACGCCGAAACAAACGCCGGCCAGTACAAGAAAAATCAAAAAGAAAGACAAGCCCTGATAGGCCTCCAGTTGTGTCCTGGCAACGGCTTCCATGGCCCTCAGCCGCTGATCCGCTTGCGTCATGATCATGCCGACCAGGGCATCGATTTGATCCGTTGGTTCCCGGTCAATGCCCCTAACGATTTTATCGACAACCACGGCGCTCTTCAGATCACTCTGTTGATAGTCTTTCAGGGCTTCTCTGTACCGATTGCCGAGTTGCTTGTGAATGTTTAAAACATGGGCAATTTCCGGAATGGAAAGTCCCGTCGTCGCGGCAATGCCGGACAGAGACTGCAAGTGCGCATTCACCAGCCGGTCTTCTTCATTAAAGGCTTGCAGGTATCGCTCAAACATGTCCCGGTCATTGCCGCGCAAAAGGATGTTTTTCCACTCTTGAACCTGTTTTTTGAAGTGGACTTCCGCGGATCGCGCCGCATCGATGGCTTTCACCATCTTTTGGCCCTCAAGCACCGTTTCGTGAAGACGCTTGTTCATTTCCACGATGGCAATGAGGCCGTACAAACCGGTGACGATGATCAGCACCGCGAAAATTCCCACGGTGATGACGACCCGACGATGGACGGATATGTCCTGAAAAAACGTGTTTGGTTCCTTCATAAAAAAGCCTCTCCTCATCCATTCGCCTTTTTATCAAAGCATACATTTTTTGTCCATGCAATACGTGGGACATAAGGGAGAAATGACATGACCCGGAGCCGGCTTGAATGCGGACGCGCTGTTGTTTTTCCAATAAAAAAGACAGGACCATTTCTGGCCCTGTCTTTTTTTGACGGACGCTGCCGCGGCGAAAATTAACGGGTGTTTCCGCTCTCCATCCTGCTTTAACAATTCATACGCCGGTTCGGTTTTTCCAATATCCTGCCATCTCCCCGCATCACCCTCAACTCCGGCGCGTAGCGGCGCCCGTATCGCTGCTCATATACGTCCTGCCACTTCTCGATCAGTTTCTTGTTGTAACGGATCGCTTCGTCACGTTTCCCGGAAGCAGGGCAATCCCCGCAAATGCTGATCCATCGCTCGATGCCTCGGATGCTCCGCTCAATGAATTCCCGCAGATCCTCTTCCGACGAAAAGCACTCCGATAACTCTGTCATCAGATTAGTCCCATCCTCTCCAGAATTGCCAGTTCTTCTTCGGTGGTCTTCTCGACCTGATAGTCCATGGCCGCCCACGATTTCATTCGAACCACCCGGCCGTCTGTCAGCATGATCAGAGGCTGCCCCCGGGAACTGTCCGGATGGTTCAGGCTGATCGTTGCCTGGATCCGCCGGCGCTTCAGATCCGGGTCATGGATGTCCCTGTAGGATAAGACGATCATGATCCTTCCTCTTCTCGAAGTTTATCATCAACGGATTACAGCACTTCAAACCGGATCAAACGTCATTTTCACGTATTACGATTAGCAAAATATATTCCCGGAGCAACGGGAAGATGTTTTTTTGCTCTTTATAATCATAAACTACCGTAATTTCGGATGATATTTTTTCATATCCTTGACCCTGCTCCGCAGCCTGGCGGTCTCAAAAGCCGTTATGTATTACAATTGTAAAATAATCCGACACTGAAAAGGCGGGATATTCAGCCACATATTTATTCAAAAGCAATAAATACAAACACTTACAGTTTGTATGACGGAAATGATTTTGTAAAATTTTCCGACAGTTGCAGTTGGAAGAATCAGCGCGTCAGGATGATTGGATAAGAAATTAAATGGGTTACACGGCAAGAGCCGAGAAGACAAATCAAGCGCCTTCTATATGCGCTCGAGCGGTCTTGATCGCCAGATTTTTGTTTTTGGTAAAGATCCACCATTGATCTTTTGTCGTGTGGGGGCCCGTTTCCCGGTCGCGGCCTCGACACCAATACCAGCGACCGAATCGCTCAACCGTGGAAAAGGGATGATTGCCGGTGCAGAGAATGCTGCAGGACCTTATCTCCGCAAAAAAGATCGTCTCCTCCGGCGCCTCTTCGTTTGCCAGATCATCAGGCAATACGATATGAGAGACGTCAATGCCTTCGGCCTCTTTCTTGTCCAGCCAATCCGAGATATTCATTCTTCCTCCTCCTGCCTCAAATGCTTTCTGGTTTCGAGTACGCAGTCACGGATGGATCAGCGCAAACGGGTTTCCACGTTTTTACCGGATCAGTGCGTCATCGCTGATCCTTGCAGACCGCGAAACGCCTTCCCCGGTTCATCAATCCTTCCCTTCCGTCCACTGAATCCCCTCCCGTTTATTCTTCCCCAGCGGCTATCGAATGAAACGCGTCACCTCCCGGACAGCCTTCCGGGGAGTTTTCAGAGGAGTCTCCGCCACCTTCCCCAAACAAATCAACGCCAACGGTTCTTTGGACGGGTCGATTTCGAGAGTCCGCTTCATGACGGCCCTGTCGAAAAGAGTGAACCACAGACTTCCCAGACCCAGAGCATGCGCGGACAGAAGCATGTTCTGAACAGCCGCTGCGCATCCGTGCTGGTAAACCGTCTCCGTCCCCTCCAGAAATCTGTGCGCTCCCGCTTTTTCGGGGTCTCCGATCACAGCGATGATCACCGGCGCATCCAGGAGAAACCCGGCCTGGTACCTGTCAATCCATTTCCACCCGCTTTTTTCATAGAGTTTCTTTTTACACTCGATGGACTCCTCGTACATCCTGCGTTTGACCTCTTGACTGGTGATGACGATGAATTCCCAGGGCTGATTGTTGGCCGCTGAAGGGGCCCATGTTGCCGCTTCGATGATTTTCTCGACGGAATCATCGCTGATGGCTTCGGCAAGAAACTTTCTGGTGCTTCTTCTTTCCCGGATCGCCGTGAACAGGTTCATCTTCGCCCCCTCATTCAAGGAAACGGTGCCTGTCGTTGAAAATGACACCTGGTTTCAATGCGTATTTATCGATCATGGAGATGTTGACCCGCTACGCCATGGGCCGTTCCGGCGGTCTGACGCTGACGGAGATCTTGTCGATCGCGTCACGATATCCAACCGCCGTCCGGATTCGCTTGCGATGGATGGTGATTTCTTCGACGACGAAATCGGTTGTCTCCTCGAAGTAGTTGAGATTCAGCAACACGGTGTTTTCGAGGTACGCCGCGCTGTCCCGGACGTGCGTCATGAATTCTTCGACATCGGCCTCCCCGCCCGGTCCCATTTCCGCTTTCCATTTTTCGATGACCTTCTCGACTTCTCCGGTGTCCTTCAAGTCCATGATCTTTCCCCTTGCAAAGACAGTCTCAGCTTATAAGTGCATGTTTCCTTGGATGAGAACTGTGGAAAAAAATGATGGCCAGCAGCAGGGAACCAACGATGATCAACAATGTCCGGAAGAATGTCATGGTCGCCTCCCTCCTTCCCGGCTGACAGCCCTGATCCGGCCTATTCCGTCTGCAGATCCTTGATGAACGAATCAGCCTCCGCGATGGCGGCCTCCATCTCTTTCACCAGTTTGTCCACGTTGGCCTGAATGACGACCGCCTCGCCGCTCAGCCCCGTGATTGCCCTGGCGTTGAGGTTGTGCTTCATGAATAAAACCTGGTCGCGCAGGGGAACCAGAGCGGGCTCCAGCTTTGCTTCGGCTTTTTTCATGGCCTTGATCAGTTCGGCGTACTTCTGCTTCGTGGCATCGTACTTTTGCAGGCTGGATCTCCGAAGTGCGTCGCTGGCGTACAGTTTCATCTCGGCGCGCCATTCATCGAACAATGCCTCCGAGACGTCTTCGACCGCGCGGATGCGTTCCCGCACTTCGTCGGCCCTGGCTTCGCTTTTCTTCAGCGCGGCGTTGAGTTTGTTGTATTCTTTCTCCAGATCGCCGCCTTTGAAATTCACGACGCGCTTGAACTGCTCCATGGCCGTGACGAACTGCTGCCGGGTTTCATTTTGCGTGTCGCGCGCGGCTTTGACACGGTCAACCATGATGTCGCGTTTGTGGATGCCCACCTTTTCCATGGTTCTGTAATACACGCCGCTGCAGGCCATCATCGCCAGAACGACAGCGGCAACAACCAGGACTCTGATGTTCATGCGTGGCTCCTTTTAGGACCCCTCCGAAAACTTGTATAACGTGTGAAATTGCTGCTGCAGGCTGTCCAATGCCTGCTTCATGGTCTGTCTCTCATTTCTGAGATCATTCATTTTCTGTTCCATTTCCGACGCTCGCCTGGCCAGTTGCTCTTCGAGGGAAATCCGGATCGCCCGGAACTCGTCCTCGACACGATTCCGTTCGTTGATCTCATGCTCCAACTTTTCCGACAGAAGCTTCCGTTCGGCGTTGCTGCTGGCCAGTTGCTCCTCGAGAGACGCCTTCACCACACGCAACTCCTGCTCCACACCTTTCAATCGATCGATCTCCTGTTCCAACTCGACTTTAGCCCTGTCCTGTTCGATCAGTTGATTCCGCATCTCGGCGATCTCCGAGACGATCCGCTTCAGTGTCTGATACCTCTCCGGATTATGCTCTGAATCCTGCATGTCCACCCCCTCTTTGTATGAATAAAGACCAATGGCATTCGGAAAATCGACATACCGCGTTCAGTGCCGAAACTTCAGGCTCATTCCCGCAGGCCGCCCCGGGCTGATTTCACTCCTGAAACCCTGAAATTTCACCCGCTTCATCGAAAGGAATCCTTGCCGGCATCGATCCTGTGTGAATGTTGCCTTTGAGCCGGTATTTCAACTTCCTCGCATCCGTACTTTTCTGAGCCTGTGAGATCTGATGGAGCAGGCTGGCCAGGGTCGTCACGGCCTCCACCTGGAGAAGCCGCGATGTAAAGGGCGGTATGGTCAGGTGCTTGTCGGACACACCCGAGGCGAAGGGAATGTCGTTGATCTCCAGATTGAAGACGAGCCCCTTGATGTCGATCGGTGAGCCAGAAGGATTCTGAATCCGCAGATCCATCGTGAAGACCTGCTCCAGGAGTTTCAGTTCCCGGGGCTGGATGTTCGCGATATTGAACCGCGGCCGTTCGGCGCTCAGCATGAGTCCGGAGCAGCCGGTGATGAAGACGGCCGCGGCGATGACGCCGGCAAATCGAATGAATGCCTGCATGACTTGCCTCCTTAAAGAATTTGTCCGGGAATATACTCCGGAAGCCCTGACAACTCAACTGAAATCACTTGACGGGACTTCTCTGATTTCCGCCTGAACCGGTCTTCGGTCTGACAAGCCGTCTTTTCGGGTCCGAGGATTTGACTTTTTTTACGTTGAAAATAGATTCGGGATCGCTTAGAAATGCATTGCTTTCAAGGCTGACCAAAAGAGAGGGGCATGAGAACAAGGGCTGCAATCGGGCTTATTTTATTGACCTGTCTGTCGCTCTATCCGTTTTCTACGGCAAGGGCCGCGGACGATCGGGTCCTCTATGAAGGGGACTCGATCTACCACCACATCACCATCCGCCAGGGTGACGGGACGCGGTGCATGGTCTTCGGACGGCAGCGGGATCTTCGCCAGACCTGCATCGAACTTGCGAAACCGGACGCATCGGTTTTTGAATACACAGCCATGATGTTTGCCGGTTACCTCTTCCGGCCGGATGCGGGGAAGGTCTGCCTGATCGGGCTCGGCGGCGGTTACATCCCCACCGTCTACAGAATGCATCTCCCGAAAGTCCGGCTCCAGACCGTCGAGGTGGATCCCCATGTGGAAAAGCTGGCCCGGAAATTCTTCTCCTTCACTGTTCCGGCCGGCCAGGCGCTCGCCATCGACGATGGCCGGCAATACCTGAAGAAAAACCCGGATCGTTACGACCAGATCTGGCTGGACGCATTCAACTCCGATTACGTCCCCGCGCACATGACGACGCGGGAATTCCTGCAGATTGCCCAATCGCGCCTGAACGAGGGGGGGATCGTCATCCAGAATCTCTTCTGCGACAACAGACTGTACGACGCGCAGATCGCAACCTTTCGGGCGGTCTTCAGGAAGGTGTTCGTCTTTGAAGGGCAGAGGAGCAAGAGCTGCATCATCGTCGCCTCGGACCGTCCCGCCTGCGAGCCCGGGGAGCTGCGAAAGCAGGCGAAGAAATGGGGCGGAAAAATCGGACGGATCGATCTCGTCGCCGAGTCGGGCAAGTGCAGGGTTGCCCCGATTCCAAAGAACGCCCCGATCCTGACGGACGACTTCAATCCGGCAAACCTGCTCCTGATGCAGAAAAAACAGTAGCGGTGTTTCGCATTGCTTTCAAACAGGAAAATTCAACCGCGCAAAAAGACCGCCGCTTGTGGCGGCATCGTCAAGGAGGCGTGCACATGCCCGTCGTTTATGTTGTCTTCATTTCGCTTCTCGTGACATTCGGGGCGGTTGTGATGAGCCTGGAGATCCTCTCCTCGAACCTGATGTCCCCTTACTTCGGGGGATCCATCTTCATCTGGGGAAGCATCATCAGCTCCTTCATGGTCCACTTCTCCGTGGGTTACGTCACCGGCGGTTACCTGTCGCGGCGCTTTCCCCGGATCACCGTGCTCACTGCCTTCCTGATGATCTCTTCCCTCTGGGTGATCGCGATCCCATACTTCAACAAACCGGTCTGCGAGCTGATTTCCAACAACATCGAGGATGTCCGGCTTGGATCGCTTGTTGCCATGAACCTGATCTTCTTCATTCCCGTCTCGATCATGGCGATGGTTTCTCCCTACATCATCGGGATTGCGGCCGCCTGGCGCCGGCAGACCTGGCTCACCGCGGGTATGGTCCTCTTCATTTCCACCGTCGGCTCGTTCTTCGGAACGAACGCCACAGCCTTCTACCTGATCAGTCTCTTTCCGGTCTCGCGGATCATCGTCGGCCTGGGCCTGATTTGCCTTTGCGTATCGCTCTGCGCACTCGCGCTGCGCCCCGACCGCCGCATGGTCCAGTAGCGATCAGTCAGAAAGAAATCCGGCTCACACATGCGGGTTTCCAAAACAGCTTCTCGTCATACGGCGGAACAGGCAGGACCGGAAACGGCCCGGAGTTTCATGTGACGGGTTCCTGTTCGGGCCCGGCGGCCTTCGAGGCGCCGGTTTCCGGGCTGCTCCGGCCAAAATCCCCCTTGACTTTCCATTTGTATCGGAACATTTTTGGATCATCGTTTTCCACTTGCTCTGTAAACCCAACAACCTTCCCCTGAACTTCTGGAGTGAAAAGTGAAAAAGACTTGTCGAAAGGGTCCGATTTGAAGCCCCCGGGGAGATGAGACGCTTTGGGGGCATGCTGTATTCTCCTGAAAAGTTTTCCCCGATTTGATTTTTCAACAAATTGGTTTACTCAAATGAAAGGAGGTCAAAAATGGTTTCATTTATTGCCAGATTGCCCGTTCAAGAGGAGAAAGTACAGGAGGCCATTGCCGCGATCAAGGAATTTATGGTGGAGGTGGCGAAGGAGGAAGGTACGCTTTTCTACACGCTGAACCGGGATCCCAAAAACCCCAACACGCTTGTTCTCATGGAGCGCTACAAAGACAAAGCCGCTCTGGATGCCCACATGTCTTCACCCCAATTCCAAGCATTCCTTGCCAAAGGCATGACGCTATTGGCCGGTCAGCCGGAGATGACGATGATGGAGGAAATCTGTTCGGCCCGTTAACCGCCCGGTGCCAAAGATGATGATTCGCGGTGGCTATCTGATGCCGTGGTGCTTGCGACAGCAGTGAAGGCAGGGCCGCAAACGGCCCTGCCTTCACATTTTCGGTCCCGACCTCGTTCCCTTTTATCGGAACGACATTCTTGAGATGAAATCGCTCAACCGTCCATGATGACAAGCCACAAAATAATCACAAGCATCGGAAATACGGCCAAAAAAACGTGATCAGATAGATAACAGCAAGATTTTTCCACTCCGGATGAACGGAAGGTCCTGCGGGCACCAACCCATTAGTCTTTACCCGCAGGACCTTTTTATCTGACTAGGCAAGAATGTTCTTCGCGGCGATCCGGCCGAAGATCAATGCCTTTCCAAAGGCCGTCCCGGTCATGTAGGCTGCACCGTGCACCCCGCCGACGATTTCTCCAGCTGCGTAGAGGCCGGGTATCGACTGTCCATAGATATCGACGACCTGGGCCTTTTCATTCGTGAGAATGCCTCCAT
>JAXDBM010000023.1:0-5009 GCA_034678725.1 Syntrophales bacterium
AAAGTGGTTGAAGTTTCCGTCAGGGAAGCCGGAAGCGTATGCACACGCCGCCGGGCGGCGCTTTAAGCCATCGCACCGACGCGCATTCCGATCGGCATCCGGGCGAAGCAGCTACCACCAATTACAGTCTAATGATTTCCTGGCATAGGATGGACCAAGGGATCTGGAAGATCGAACAGGCCTGCCCGCAGTGCGGTGCGCCCGTCGTCCTCGACGAGGCGGACCGCCTTCTTTCCTGCCCCTTCTGCAGAACGAAACTCCAGCTCGCGACTCCCGATCATTTCCGTTATCACATCCCCGTTCCCGATCGGGGGGACAACGACCGGATCTACCTGCCCTACTGGCGTCTGCGGGGAACCTCATACACCGTCCAGGCGGGCGGGATCATCCCCCGTTTCGTGGATACCAGCATCCTGGCCACCGGCGCCCGCGACCTCCCCCGCTCCCTCGGGCTGCGGCCTCAGGCCATGACGGTGAAGTTCACATCACCGGACCTGCCGGGCCGTTTCGTCGAGGCGAGCCTGCAGGCCCGGACGGCGGTCCCCGCAATGGAATCGTCGGACCCATCCGGGCGCTCCGATTACCGGGTATTTGTCGGGGAAACAGTCAGCCTGGTTTACACGCCGGCCGACCTCAGAAACGGCATCCTCTACGACGCCCTGCTCAAAAGGCCCCTTTCCAGGTGGAACGAAGATTCAAACACCCGGAGCCTTTCGGAAATGAAGCCGCCCAACTGGCAGGTTCGCTTCATATCGACGATCTGCCCGCACTGCGGCTGGGATCTGGACGGTGAAGGAGATGCACAAATCCTGCTCTGCAGGAACTGCGACTCCGCCTGGCAGTGCGCCGGGACGCAATTCGAGCGGGTGTCCTTCTCCGTGATGGCCGCTTCCTCGCGAAAAGAGGTTCTTTACCTGCCCTTCTGGCGGATGACGCCCCGCGTGGAGGGCATCCCGCTTGGCTCCTTCGCGGACTTGATCCGGCTGGCAAACCTGCCCAAGGCCATAGACAGCGGTTTTGAAAAGAAGCCGGCATTCTTCTGGGCGCCTGCCTTCAAACTGAGTCCGGCGCTGTTCCTGCGCTGGGCCCGCCAGATGACGGCCTTCCAGCCCGACGGAAAGACGGGGGAGTCCCTTGCCGGTGCTTCTTTCCACCCGGCGACGCTGACCGGCCGGGAAGCCGCGGAAAGCATGAAGATCACACTGGCCGGTCTGGCTGTGGACAAGCGCCGGGTTCATCCGCGGCTGAGCGAAATGCGTGTGTCCGCCACTGAGATCATGCTGGTTTATCAACCCTTTGTCGCCGGCCGCCACGAGCTGGTTCATGAAACCATGGGAACCGCCATCAGCCGCACGGCCCTGAGTTTCAGTACATACCTGTAGATTCCTTTTGACAAGGACACCGTCAAAGAATATGATCGCGGTAATGCTCTGAATCAATCATCCGGAAAGAGGAGTGACTATGAACAGGCATAGAAAATCCGTACTTTTCCTGTTATCGTTCCTGTGGCTCATTCTCCTGATCCCTCCCCGCACCTTGGCCCAGGAATGGGGAACGATCCTGACGGCCCGCTCCAAGGTCAACATTCGGGCAGAGCGGTCCTTAAACACCGAAATCCGGGGAACGCTGAAGGCGGGGGAAACCGTCAAGGCTGATTTCCTGAAGAATGGCTGGTATGCCGTTTTCCGCCCTGAGGAAAGAATCCGTAACGAGGCCCGTGCACTGGGTTACGTCCGCAGCCTCCGCCTGGCGGCGCCCGCGCCACTCCCGAAGAAAGCGGAATCCACCGAGGGGAAAGAGATCCTCCCCGTCAAGGATCCGCTCTCGGGCGCCATCGTCGTGAAAAGCATCACTTTCAAGAAAGAAGCGAGCGGTCGTGAAAAGGTTCTGATCGAATTCAACCGCTTCAACGCACCCCGGATCTTCGGCATTGACGGGGCAAATCCGAGGATCGTCATCGATATCGCGAACGTCTCGTCCGCGGGAAAGGGCCTGACCCGGATTCGCGCCGGCGGGAAACTGGTCAGGCAGATCCGTACCGCGCTGAACCGGACAACCAGTGCCATGCGAATCGTCATCGATATGGAGCCCAACCTCGGCTACGATGTCGATCAAACCTATTACAAGGCGGAGAACATCTACGCCGTCGAAATTTCCGAGGCTCCGAAAAAGCCGGCTGGAGCAAATCCCGGAAAGGCAACGCCCTGAAAGCAGGCATGGCCTCAGGGTTTCAGGACCAGTTTCTGTTCCTCCCGGGGAACGTACCACCTGATGAAATTATGGGCGATGCCCAGCGGCGCCGGTTCGATCC
Source organism: Syntrophales bacterium (assembly GCA_034678725.1). Lineage (GTDB taxonomy): Bacteria > Desulfobacterota > Syntrophia > Syntrophales > Fen-1087 > JAXDBM01. Next base: position 2,312 of record JAXDBM010000023.1, read on the forward strand.
CGCGGAAGCGCGCATGGATGATCGGCAAGGCTTCGGCAACGTACAGAAACAGGTACGGCTGTTCCTCCGCAAGGATTTCCTGGATCCGGTCGTAGCATTTTTTCCGCTGCCGCTGATCGAACGTCCCCCTTCCCTTCTCCAGCAGTTCGTCCACTTCGCGGTTCCGGTAGGACACGAAGTTTAGCTCGTCCGGCCCGGTCTTGCTCGAATGCCAGACATCGTAGATGTCCGGGTCCATGGGAATCGTCCAGGCCAGGATGGTCGCGTCGAAGCGCCGCTTGTTGATGAAGTCGTTGACAAAGGCGGCCCACTCCAGAATCCGGATCTTCACCTGAATGCCCACCTCTGCCAGACGCTTCTGGATGATCTCCGCGCATTTCGCCCGGATCTCGTTTCCCTGGTTGGTGATGATTTCAAAGACGAAGGGTTCGCCGCTCTTGTCGAGCGTCCCGTCCCCGTCGGTGTCTTTCCAGCCGGCTTCCGCCAGGAGCGCCCTGGCCTTTGCGGGATCGTAGGGGTAGCGCTTCACGTCCGGATTGTGCGCCCATGCGCCGGGCTTGTAGGGTCCGGTGGCTTCCTTTCCCAATCCCAGCAGGATCCCGTCGATGATCTCCTCCTTGTTGACGGCATGGGCAATGGCCTGCCGGACCCGCTTGTCGGCAAACATGGGTTTGGCGAGATTGTACCCGAGGAAGGCGTAGGAAAACGAGAGGTAGCGGTACTTGTTGTAGCTTCTCCGGAACAGGTTATTTTCCGTCTGCCGGGTGTACTGAAGCGGCGTCAGGTTCATGCGGTCCACGCCGTTGGCCCGCAATTCCAGGAACATGGTGGCCATGTCGGGAATCACCCGCATGATGTAGCCGTCCAGGTAGGGCCGCCCCTCGAAATAATCCGGATTCGACGCCAGCACGATCTTCTGACCGGTCACCCACTCCCGGAAGCGATAGGGACCCGTCCCGACAGGGTGTCTCCGCAGGGGCGACCGGGTGATGTCCTGACCTTCCAGAAGGTGTCTGGGAAGGACGGCGGTCCCCCAGCTCATCAGGGCGGGCGCGAAGGGCTTGGCATAGGTCACCCGGAAGGTATGGGGATCCAGGACCTCCGCTTTTTTCACTTTCAGAAAATCGCCGGCATAAGGGGTGGGCGTCTTGGGATCGATCGTCACCCTGTAGGTGTACAGGACATCGTCAGCCGTGAAGGGGCGGCCGTCATGCCATTTGACTCCCTTGCGAAGATGGAAGGTGATGACCAGGCCGTCCTCGGAAACATTCCAGGATTCGGCCAGATCCCCGACGATCTGGATGTTCTTGTCGTACTTGACCAGACCGTTGAACACCATGCCGGCAATCTCGTGGGATGCGTTGTCGGAAGCCAGGATGGGGATCAGGTTGCTGGCGTCTCCGATGGAGCCTTCCACCAGGATGTCCCCATACGCGGGACCGCTGTCCGCGCCGCTCGCGCCGGCCCGGCCTCCGGTGCGGTCGGCCGGGTCCGCGCAGGCCCCGAAGATCAGGATCGGCAGCAGGACCGTCGCCAGGCCGCCGCCGGACCTTTTGATCCCGCTGACATTTTTCCAGGCAAAGGCCGCGGCGAAGAACAGCAGGTTGGCCATAACGATCGTCGCGCCGGTCGGCAGGTTCATGACGAGAGAGACCAGAATGCCCGCGACGACCGAAGCCACCCCGGCGAGCGCGGCGAGAAACAGGGTCTGCCGAAATCCTCTGGCCAGTTGCAGGGCCGTGACGCCGGGAAGGATCATCAGCGCCGAGACCAGCAGAATTCCGGCGACATTCATGGACAGGACGACGGTGACCGCCGCCAGCAGGACGAGGACGGCATTGATTTTCCCCACGGGGACCCCGCTAACGCGCGCCAGTTCCGTATCGAAGGTGATGGCAAAGATGTCATGATAGTACGCCAGGACCAGCAGCAGAACGACAATGGACAGGATGATGGAAAGCATCAGCTCGGCGCGGCTGATCGCCAGGATGTTGCCGAAGAGGTAGCTGAACAGGTCGACGTTGAAACCGCCGGCCACGCTGGCCAGGATCACGCCGGCTGCGATCCCGAACGATGACACGATGCCGATGGCCGCATCGCCGTATATCCGGGCCCTCTCCGTCAGCTTCAGAATGCCCAGGGCGCTCAGCATGACGACGGGAAGGGAAACGTAGAGCGGGGAAGCCTTGAAAAAAAGGCCCAGTGCAACGCTTCCGAAGGTGACGTGGGCCAGGCCGTCCCCGATCAGGGACAACCGCCTCAGGACCAGCAGCAGCCCCAGGAGCGAACAGAGCAGCGCGATGAAGGAGCCCGCGATAATCGCCCTCTGGACAAACCCGTATTTCAGATATTCGAGAATCTCCATCGATCGCTTTCCCGTCAGCGGCCGTGTTGGTGACAGATGATGTGCTGGGCGTTCCCGCCGAACAGCGCGGTCATGTTTTCGGAGCGGCAGAAATCGTCGAAACTGCCGTAAAAGATCAGCCTCCGGTCGATATAGAGGAGCTTTCCGGCATACTGGCCGATGCTGCCGATGTCGTGGGTCACGAGGATCACGGTGGCGCCGTCCGTACGGGTCAGGTCCATCAGGGTGGAAAAAAAATTGTCCCGGGTATCCGGGTCCAGCGCCGAGGCCGGTTCGTCCAGAATGATGACCTTCGGCTGATGGACGATGGCCCTCGCAATGAGAACCCGCTGC
>JAXDBM010000024.1:0-4925 GCA_034678725.1 Syntrophales bacterium
GGCTATGGTTACGGCCGGACCGGGATTCACCAATGCCCTGAGCGGCATCGCCAGCGCCAGGCTCTCCAACGCACCGGTCATTTTGATTGCCGGCTGCGTGGGAACCGAAGCAGCGGAAAAACTGGACCTGCAGGATATGACACAGCTACCGGTTATTGAGCCGATGGTGAAGAAGGCCTTCGTCTGCTATGTTCCGGAACGCATCCCCGAGTACGTCGATATGGCCTTCCGGACGGCCATGAGCGGACGGCCCGGACCGGTTTACCTGGAGTTCCCCTGCAACGTCCTGAATGCCAGGGTGGATATGGCAGCTGTCAAGAAGCCCCGCACAACAATTTCATCCAAACCCGTTGACCGCGAGAATACCCTGAAGGTGGTCGACCTGCTCAAGACGGCCAAAAACCCGATCGTGATCGGCGGAAGCGGCCTTTGGTATTCGGATGCGGAAAAAGAGATTATCGAATTCGTGGAAAAGATCGGTATCCCGATTTATACGGCAGGCGCCGGAAGAGGCGTCATCCCCGATACCCATCCCCTTTGCTTTGAAGGTTCTCTGGCCATCCGCCCCGGCTCGGCCATGATCACGCTGATGACCACGGACCTGGTGCTCTTCCTGGGCGGTCGGTTGAGTCTGTTTTATATCTTCGGTGAAATTTTCCCGTCGACGGCGAAATTTATTCAGGTCGACATCGCCCCGGATGAAATCGGGCGCAACCGGACGATTGATCTCGGTATCGTAAGCGACACCAAGTCATTCCTCAAGGAGCTCAACGCCAACCTCGATGAACAAAAGATCGCCGACACTCTCAAGGCGCAGTACCGTCCCTGGCTGGATACCGTCCGAGCTGCCCATGATGCCGGCAAAAAAGAAGCACAGCCCTTGTGGAAGTGCGCGACCCTGCCCATGCATCCCATGCGTCTGGCCAATGAAATCAATATATTCATGGACCGGGAAGATGACATCGTTGTCGCCGACGGAGGCGACACGTCCACCTGGATGGGCATGACCCGCACCGTTGTCAAAGGCGGGACCTATCTGGATTACGGTCTTTACGGCTGCCTGGCCGTTGGCATCCCTTACGCCAACGCAGCCAAGCTCAAACACCCGGACAGGCGCGTACTCCTGGTTATGGGCGACGGATCAGCCGGTTTCAACTTCATGGAGTTTCATACGGCAATCCGCAAGAAGTTGCCCATCGTGGTCGTAATCGCCAATGATCAGTCCTGGGGAATGATCGCGCACAGCCAGCAGCTGCGTCTGGGGCACAGCATTCCGAATGGAACGGAACTGGGCTGGGTGGATTACCATAAGATGGTGGAGGTTTTGGGAGGCTTCGGCGCCTTTGTTGAAAAACCGGAAGACATCCGGCCTGCGCTCGAAGCGGCCTTTGCCTGCGGGAAAACGGCCTGCATCAACGTCAAGGTAGATTCGTCTGTGATCAGCCCCGGCAGCGTTGCCCTGGCCAATCTCGGAGGATATAAATGTCAGTAAGCTGGGATTTACTGTTTCGAACGGCCTGGCAAGCCAAACCTTTTAAATAAAATGAGGAATTCGTATGAATAACTTGACTTCGCCCAAGGAATACAAGCTATCAAAAGGGTACACCAACTACATCTTTATCCTGTTGTTCCTACTCTACTTTTTTGACTACGTGGACAGGTTGGTGGTTACGTCTCTGTTTCCCTTCATCAAAGCGGATTGGGGAATAACCGACGCACAGTGCGGCATGCTGGTTTCCGCGGTTTACTGGTCGATCGTCATTTTTACTTTTCCCGTCTCCATCCTCGTGGACCGCTGGAGCCGCAAGAAGAGCATCGGTTTGATGGCGATCATATGGAGTCTGGCCACGGCGGCCTGCGCCCTTACCCGGAGCTTCTCGCAGCTTCGGGCAGCCAGAATGTTGATCGGCATCGGGGAGGCGGGCTATGCTCCGGGGGGAACTGCCATGATTGCCGGCCTTTATCCGGAGGAAAAGAGATCCCGCATGATGGGAATCTGGAACATGTCGATCCCCCTGGGAAGCGCCGTGGGAATTGCTCTGGGAGGAATCATCGCCACCCACTGGGGATGGCGCCATGCCTTCGGACTGGTGGCGCTTCCGGGACTGATCGTTGCGATTCTCTTTTTCTTCGTCAAAGATTATAAAACCGTTGAATTGACGAAAACGGTCAAGGAAACCTCCGCCAAGGTCAAAATGAAAACCGGCGAAATCGCGCGTGAATTTCTCCACACGCCCTCGCTGATTTTGACCTACTTCGGATTTGCCGCCATGGTCTTTGTGACCTCGTCGCTGATGACATGGCTTCCCAGTTATCTGAACCGCGTCTACAACATCCCCGTAGATCAGGCAGGAATGAAGGTTGGCATCATCATGATGATGGCCATCGTGGGCGCTCCCCTGGGAGGCTTTTTGGCCGACATGTGGACGAAAAAGCGCGAAAACGCTCGCCTTCTGCTGTCCGCCCTCTCCGCCATCCTGTCCGCTGTCATCTTCTACATGGCCTTTGTATTGTTCACCGGCTCCACCCAGTATATTCTTCTTTTGGCCGGCGGACTGACTGTGATGACCTTCGTGCCGGCCGCCGCAGCGGTCACCCAGGACGTGGTCCATCCGGGACTTCGCGCGGTTTCATACGCCTTTTGCGTCATCGTGCAGAACCTCCTGGGAGCGTCCGTAGGGCCGGTCTTCATCGGTGCCATGTCCGACAAATACGGCATCGCTGCGGCGGTAGCGATGCTGCCGTTGTTTCTTGTGGTGGCAGCGGGCCTTTTCTTTATTGGCTCCTTCTTCTACAAAAGGGATTTGGCCAAGGTGGAAAGAATTACTCTGGAACATGAAGATTAGCAGCGGCATTCCGGAACCGGGAGGAAAATCATGAAAGCTGTTGTATTTCGAAAGGCACAGGGGCTGGTTTATGAAGACGTGCCTGATTATAAAGTTGCTGAAGACGAAGTGCTGGTCAAGGTGGCCAATACGGGTTTTTGCGGCTCCGATCATTCCCTGGTGACCGGCGGGCTTCTGCCTGAGGGCTATATCATCGGTCATGAAATCAGTGGAGTGGTTGTAGAAAAAGGCGACCAGGCGGGAGGACCCGTCGAGGGCACAAGAGTTTGCATCAGACCGACATACTGCGGGAAATGTGCAAACTGCCTCTCCGGTAAAGAACACCTCTGTCGTGTGCACAGGCGGACCACGGGGATTGGCGATTTACCGGGTGGCTTTGCCGGGTACGTTAAGGTCTATTCGCAGATGTTGATCCCCATTCCGGAGGGGGTCGATTCCCGTAATGCTGCGCTCGCAGAAACATTTGCCGCAGCGCTGCATGCGATTCATTGCACAAGCGGTGCAAAAGGCTCTGTTTTAGTAATGGGAGGGGGACCCATCGGCCTTTGTGCGGTTCGCATCCTTAAAATCCTGGGCTATGGCCCGATCGTGCTGTTCGAACCGATAAAAGAAAAGCGGGATATCGCCCTCCTTTATGGAGCCGACCATGTCTTCAATCCACTCGAAAAAGATACAGACGAACAAGCTGTAACAATTGCTCCCGGCGGATTTCAGAAAATCTTTGAATGCTCCGGCGTCACATCCAATATCGACCGTGCAATCAATCTTTCAATGGACAATGGGGAAATCTGCATCGTGAGCATGATCTTTTCGCCACTCACCATTTCCGCGCCGTTCTTCATGAATCTCAAGGAAATCCGTCTAACAACGTCCATCTCCAATTCGCACCAGGAAAACATCCAGTGTCTGCAGTGGATGGCCGAAGGGAAGATCGATGCGCGGCCGATGATCTCCGATATAGAACCCCTGGAGCGCCTGCCTGCCGTATACAAAGATAGAATCGACACCGGCCTGGCCATCAAAGCGTTGTTTGTGATCGGCGAAGAATTCTGAGAATAGCGGTGGAATATGCCTGTGCTATACGAACTTATTTATGGTTTTGTCCATTGCCGCGGCAGGACGACTTATTCCGCGGGATATGTGAAGACACTGGCTGAAGCCGAGACATGGCTCAGGAAAAATCGGGAGGCAACATCATGCGCTGTGAAAGTACCTCCCGAAGACCCTTTACGTTACTGCAAGGCCGCCTGGTGCCCCTTCAAGCGTCAGAAGCCATGGTTTGAAATTAGAGACATACGGAAACCGGAAGAATCGGAGTAAGGAACTTTTCCAATGATGTTAATGGCAGGCTGATCTTTCGATCGCGACAGGAAGAGCGATTCATTTTTTGATTTAATCAGCCTGGGATGGTAATAAGCGGTAAAACCGTCTATTGAAAAGTAGAAACTATTTAAAGGACTGTATGATGGGCGCCAAGGAACGACGGGAAAGAGAAAAAGAACAGAGAAAGAGTCATATCCTGGACGCGGCAAGAGAACTGCTTCTGGGAAAGGGAATGAACGCCACATCCATTAATCAGATTGCCAAACGTGCCGAATTAAGCGTTGGAGCTATCTATTTTTATTTCAAGGACAAAGAAGAACTCTTCGCGGCCCTTCAGCTGGAAGGGCTGGAGTTGCTCCATCATGCGGTTCGTCAGGCAGTCGCTAAAAAACCGACCCCGGAGAAAAAAATCCGCTCGATCGCGATGGCCTACCTGAGGTTCAGTGAGGATCACAAAAGTTACTTTGATATCATCACTTACTTTCTGACATCCCCCGAAACCATTTTCCCGCCGAACTTGAAAAAAGTCATTGACGAACACGGCAACGCCAGCATCTCCATGCTTGCCGCGGCCATCCGGGAAGGCATCGACAACGGCGATTTCAAACCGGTGGATCCCCGGAGGCAGGCGATCATTCTGTGGAGCGCGTTTAACGGAGTCATCCAGCTAAAAAAACTGGAGAAGACCATCCTGGGTAAAGATGAATACCGATCTCTATACGCGGAAACACTGGACAGATTTCTGGACGGACTGCG
>JAXDBM010000025.1:0-5351 GCA_034678725.1 Syntrophales bacterium
CCACTTTGCCCTCAACAGGGCGTCAAGCTGCGGGGCGGAAAATGCCGTAACGGCGACAGTATCCTGGTAAATGTTATTGTCGGGACCGGTGGCCCGGACGGTGAAGAAGTACATCCCCTCCTCCGTCATCCGGTATCGGTATTCGTCGGGACTGGCACTCGCCAAAGGCTCTACAGGTCCCGGACCTGTCGGTAGAATTTCGGGATCGGCAATGCCGAAGGAGCCGCCTACCCGCAGAACGATCTCCAGGGGCGCCGTGCCCGATTCGGGACTTGCAGTGATGATGATCCCATGGGTCGTTGCAACCGCATAGACCGTGATGGATTGTGTCGCCGTAGTTCCCTCCGCATCGACGGCCCTGACGGCGATCGGGTTCGCCCCCTCCTGCAGCGGCACATGGCTCACGACAAACCGGTTTTCCGTCAAGGAGGCCACCATCCCGTTGACCGTCACCCCCATCTCATGGTTGGCGGTGCTGGTCACCGTGCCGGTCACCATTACGCTCATGCCCGTGATGGAAGCGCCGTCAACCGGCGATGTGATCGTGATGCCAATCTGCGCCTTCGTATTGAATGTGCTGTCCGCCGATACGGCGGCAGCGCCGTTGGCGGCCCTTGACGAAACCCGGAAGTGATATGTCTTCGAGGGAGTCAATCCGATGAGGAGCAGTCCGTGGCTTGTCGTCAAAGTCGCATCCGCCGCCTGATTCCCGTATGCGGATGTCTCGCCGTATTCCACCAGGCTGTCGGCAGGCCGATCGGTCGTCCAGGCGACCCTGGCGGAATCGAAGGTTACGTCCGTGACCGTAATTGCGCTGATAACGGGAGGAATCGGCGCCAGGGCGGCATCCATCATGGTGGTCTGACCCATAGCCGCTGAATCGGCAAAGCTGAACAGGGCATACCCTTCCCTGGCAATATTCCCCGTGAAGGCGCCAACTGCAATGCCGGCTATCCGATAGGCCCCGGCGCCGTCTGTGACCGCGGTTCGCGTGACCCCCGCCGCATCGGTTATGGACACGGATGCCGAAGCCACGGGAAGCCCCGTCAAGGCGTTTGTTATTTTTCCGGTTATGACCGCATTTGTCGCCAGGGTCACCGTGATCGTGCTGGATGCCGTCCTTCCGTAGCCATCGGCAGCTATGGCCGTTAGGGTGTTTTGGCCCTCGACCAATGAAACAGACGCGGAGAAGAAACCGCCGCCTGCCGATGCCGCAATGCCGTTCACCGTCACACTGACGCAGTTGGCCACCGTCCCCGCGACCGTCGCCGGCGATGCACTCAGCACGGCATTGTCCGCGGGCAACGTGATCTCCACCTTCGGCAACCCCGGGGCAACGGGCAGTTGAATCAGTGTCAAACTGTCCGTCTTGTCGTCTATCACCGCCGCGACGCCGGTCCGTTCGTTGACCGCGACACCTTTCGGAAGCTTGTTCAAATCAAAGGTCGTGACGATTTCTTCCGTATTCAGATCCACAAGGACAAGGGTCCTATCCTCGTCACAGATGACAAGCGCCCGGTTGCCCGGGGCGTCGATGGCGGCATCGACGGGGTGTTTGCCTGCCGGGATCGTGCGCGTTTGCCAGGTTTTCGTGTCAATGACCGTGATGGAATTCTCCTGCACGTTGGTTGCCACAACAAGCCGGGCATCCGAATTCACGTCTATGGAGGAGGGCTTCTTCTCAAGGGCAAGCGTCCGGACCACGGCAAATGCGTCTGCATCGATGACCGCAACGTTGCGGTCCAGGCTGTTGACGACCAGGGCCAGGCTTTGCTGCGCAGGCGCCCCCGCAGGCGCTTCCAGAATGGCCACGTCGATCGGCTCCGCCCCTGCCGGAACCGTGGCAATCACCTGCCGCATGTTTAAATCAATAAAAGATACCGTATGATCCAAGCGGTTCGTGACGGCGGCCAGATGTGTTTTCTGATCAACGGCCATGCCTTCCGGAAATTTTCCCACCGGGAGGGTTGCAATGACATGGAAATCAGAAAGATCGAGAAGAGATACCGTATCGTCCTTGCTGTTCCCGATCAGGGCAAGGTTCAGATCCCTGTCGATAGTCACGCCTCGGGGAGCCTTTCCGACAGGGACAACGCTCAAAACGGCCCGCATGGCCAGGTCCACGATCGATACGGAATGGGAACTTTCATTGGTGACCACGGCCCGGTTCGTGGCGGTATTGATGGCGATGCCTCTCGGATTTTCCCCCAGAAGGATCGGTCCCGGGATTTCGTCTTCGGAATGCCCGGTTCCTTCCAAAACCAAAGCTGAAAAAATCACCGCCGTGAGGATGGCCACCGCGACAATCTTCCCGAAAAACCCGCCCCGGATCAACATGAATCACCTCCTGGAAAAGAGAAAAGAATACGAAAGAGCAATCGACATGGCAGTATAACATAATAATACATACAGAGCAAAGCTTTCCGATCGGGTTTCGCATATAAATATCCGGGTCGATTAAGTTTCGGTTTCCTGGTGTGGCTGCCCCCCCCTTTTTTTTCTGAGTAGAAATTTTCCGAGCAGCTCTTTGCAGATTATAAGAAAACTTCAACTCCACATCTGCAACAGTTATTTGACAATCCGCATATCGTCGCTAAATTGTTACCATTGAAATAAGGGATGCAATTTCGAACGGTGACAGTCATGAAAAAAACGATGATGACGATAATAATGGCGCTCCTGGCCCTGGGCTGCGGAGCGGGAGGCGGCGAACAGCGGGAGGTGAAACAGAAGGCGATGGAGACGAATGCGGAGATCCGGACGGCCACTTTTGCCGGCGGCTGCTTCTGGTGCGTGGAGAGCGATTTCAAAAAAATGCCGGGCGTTTTGAAGGTCTTGTCCGGTTACACCGGCGGGAGCGGGGATCAACCGACCTACGAAAACTACATGAAGACCGGGCATGTAGAGGCCGTTCAGGTCTTCTACGATCCTTCCCGGATCGGCTACGAGCAGCTACTCGACCAGTTCTGGCGGCACATCGACCCGACGGATGCGGGAGGTCAGTTCGCGGACCGGGGCCGCCATTACCGGAGTGCGGTTTTTTATCATGACGAGGACCAGCGTCGCATCGCGGAACGCTCCAAAGAGGCGCTGGGAAAATCCGGGCGCTTCGCCAAACCGATCGTGACGGAAATCGTCAAGTTCGACCGGTTCTTCCCGGCGGAGGCTTATCACCAGGACTTCGGCGAAAGGAACCCGCTGCGGTACAAGGCCTACCGGCAGGGATCGGGGCGGGACCGGTTTCTGGAAAGCACGTGGGGAAAGAGTGAGGGTGAAAAGATTGCTTCTTCACTCTCCGGTTACCGGAAGCCCGACGACCGGACGCTCAGGGAAAAGCTGACTCCCCTCCAATACGAGGTCACCCAGAAAAGCGGCACCGAGCCGCCTTTCCGGAATGAGTACGAAAAGAACAAGCGGGAAGGCATCTACGTCGATGTCGTCTCCGGGGAGCCGCTCTTCAGCTCCTTCGACAAGTTCGATTCCGGTACGGGCTGGCCCAGCTTCACCCGGCCGCTGGAGCCCGGGAATGTCGTTGAGAAGGATGATCGCAGCCTGCTGATGAGCCGTACCGAGGTCAGGAGCCGGCATGCCGATTCCCACCTGGGCCATGTCTTTCCGGACGGCCCCGCGCCGACGGGGCGGCGCTACTGCATGAACTCGGCCGCACTGCGTTTCATTCCGAAGGAAGATCTGGAGAAGGAAGGCTACGGAGCCTATCTGAAGCTGTGGCAGAAATGACGGAGCGCCGCTTTCAAATTCAGTGAATGGGAAAGACGGCGAAGATGAAGGCGCTCCAGAGCGAGTGGGACACGATCACCATCCCGAGGTCTCTCTTCCAGAGATAGAGCGCTCCCCAGAAGGCCCCGGCCACCAGTGCCGCCATGATCAGGACGAAGTTCATCGAGAAGATGTGGACACCGGCATAGACGAGCGTCCCCAGGGCGAATCCCCCGGCATTGCCGAACCGCTTCATGAGGTTTTCCTGAAGGAAGCCACGCCAGAAGATTTCCTCGCCGGGGCCCGTGATGAAGCACAAGAGCAGAAAAATCAGGAACCGGCTGGTGCCGGTGCCCAGCTCATAGATTCCGCCAACCTGTGAGCTTGCGCCCGGAACGAAATAGGGCGCCCAGGCGTTTCCGAGGTAGAAGATTCCGTACAGGACGGCCGCGGAAATCGCACCAATGACGACGGAGTAGAGGCGGAAGTGGATGGAAGGCTTCTGCCATCGGAGCGAATAGAGGCAGATGACGATCACGGAGAGGCCGATCTTGACCCAGAAATTTCCCCAGGCCAGCCCGAATGTGAATGCCCAGCAGCAGAAGGCGAGCAGGATCGCCCCGGCAATCACGGAAGCACCAGGGATTCCATGAAAATGGCGGCGATGAGGAGGACCCCGAAGACCATGTCGAACTGCGCGGTCAGGGCATCGGCCATGTCGGGGATTTTTTCCTTGAAGGTCTTCAGAAGGCTGACGGCCTTCGGCAGCGAAAGGAAGATCAGAAACCCCCACAGGCTCATGATGCCGAGGGCCATCATCCCCAGAACATAGGCATAGGCGGCGATGATCATGCCTGCGAAGAGGACGTAGCTCCGATTACTCCCCAGGAGGATGCTCAGAGTCTTCACGTTCTGCCGGGAGTCATAATCGATGTCCCTCATGTTGTTGGCGAAGATCACGAGGGCTACCAGCAGGCCGAAGGGAATGGACATGTACAGGGCCTTGACGGAAAGGGCCTGGCGCTGGACCGCATAGGCTCCCTCGACCATCAGCGGCCCCCACATCATGAACACCGCGAACTCCCCGAGGGCGCGGTACTTGAACTTCACCGGGCCCGCCGTGTAAAAGATGCTCGTCAGAAGCCCGATGACGCCGATCCAGAGGACGTGATAAGACCGCATCAATGCGGTTGCCAGGCCGATGACAATGGTCAGGGAGAAGAGGAGGACCGCCTCCCACAGGACCTGCCGGGGCGTGAGCATTCCCGAGATGATCGGCTGGGGCCGGTATTTGACCGTGGGCGAATCCGGCTGATCGATCCGGTAGAGCGTGTCGAAATAATCGTTGATCACGTTGGCGGCCGCATGAAACAGGACGATGCCGACGGCGGCGACGGCGAACCAGAACCAGTCCACGGGGCCGTCTTCAGCGGCGAGAAGCGTCCCGACGGTGACCGAAACGAGGGACATCGTGAAGGACCAGGGACGGGTCACGAGAATGTATTTCCAGATGCTCGAGAACATGATCTCACTTCCTGCTTTTATGGTCTTGCGTGGGACTGCTGCGAGAATGGAATGTTCACGCAAATATCTAAATCCTTACCTGTAACGTCAGGTATTGTCAAGTCTTCCGG
>JAXDBM010000026.1:0-20335 GCA_034678725.1 Syntrophales bacterium
TTGCCTTCGGCTTCCTCCAGATTCGCAGTCGCCCGCGACACCCTTGCCGTTCGGCTAACTCTTCCCCTTGCCGGGCGAGTAGAGGACTTTCACCTCCAAGTAAGTGCGCCCTGCCGGGCGCACAACAGAAAAGGCAGGGTCAACGAGCCCTGCCTTTTCATCGAAAACGCAAATGCGTTATTTCTTGAACAGTTTGTCGTACGCCTGAACGCCGGCCGCGTAGCCCTCTTCACTCTTGCCCCAGTCCTTGTGGCATCCGTTGCAGGAATTCGGGGCCACCGTCTTGGGATCCTTCTTGAACTCGGCCAGGCTTGCCGCCGGTTTGATGATCTTGAAGTCGTGCGAATGGATGTCGCCCGCCTCGGCGGATGATGCCGTTTTCACCATGTGGCAGGAAGAGCAGCGGCTGGTGCCGGTCGTCTCCGGCGCATAGCTGTGCCGCGTGTGCTTCCGGACCGCATCGGGATTGGGGAAGCGCTTCCCGTGGCAGGTCAGGCAGAGGTCGTTGTTGACGTCCTGCTTGACCATCTGGTAACGGTTCTGGCTTCCATGCGCGTCGTGGCAGGCAACGCAGGTCACCTTCGCCCGGTAATGCTTGCTGCGAAGAAGGTCATGCCATTGCTGGTGATGGCTCTTTGCATGGGCCTCCATCCCTCCCCACTCGCCAGGCTTGAACTGATAGTAGGCATCAAGGGGCTCCCCCACGGCATAGGGCTTGTTGTCCTTGTCGTTCCAGGGATAACCGAAACTACCGTTCGGCTTGCTGACCCCTCGGGAGTGGCACATGCCGCAGGCTTCGAGATTCCGCTCATAAGCCAGTTTTTTAGGGTTGATGATAGTCCCCGCCTTGGGGCTTTCCATGTGACCCGATCCGGGGCCGTGGCACTTCTCGCATCCCGTGTTGAGTTCAGAGTACTTGACCTCCACGCCTTTCGCATCCGTTGCGATGACCAGGCCGGTGTTGTGGCATCCGGCGCAGTCCAGTTCGAAGGAGTTCCTGGCCGCGGGCGTCTTGAGGCTGCCGTTCTCACTGTACCACCAGTGGGGGTTGTAGGCGACCCACCGGGACGTGGCCTGGTTCCATTGAATCGGGAGGATGTAGTGCATGTTCCCGATCTTGACCTGGTAACGCTGCTTCCAGCCCCAGCCGCCGTAGGTCCGGACGACCTTGTATGTTGTCTCGACAGCGGGGTTCTGCGTGTCCACCAGGGTGGCAAAATAATCGCCGTTTTTCTTGGTGAGTTTAACCGTGAATTCCGGGATGTTGCCGCCTTTGAGCTTCAAAACCCCCTTCCAGTCCACGACCACCCTGTCGTTGGCCGGGGACAACTCCTGCTGGGACTTGTTGTGCAGGCTGACCTTCCACCTGTCGTACACCTCCTTGTGGCACATGCCGCACTTCTCGGAGCCGACGTAGTCCGCCGCCCCGACCAGTGATGGCACGATGAGGAGACACAGGGCCGACAGGCAGACAATCCATTTAGACCGTTCCATGGTGCGCCTTCCCTCCTTTCCGGTTGTCTGGTCTTCCGTTGCTTAATGCAGGTTGGCTTCTGAAGTTTGAACTTTAACGGATCATTGGGAAAGTGTGCATCTGAAAAAAACCGATCCCATTTTATTCGGATCATCGAAAAATTCAAGGGGAATCTTTCTCACGATGCATACCATTTGTGGACCGTTACACGTTTATCACACTAAAAATGCTTGCCTTATGCACACGAAACCCATAGAAGTTCCTATCCCGTCCGACGGTTCTGATCCGATTACGAACATAACTCAGGATAATCATGTCATGATCCGGCAGCACAAGATTGCCGATTTCTTCGGACTGAAAAAAAGCACCGTCGCCCTTCTTGCCATGGTCATTCTCGTCGGACTCGGCGAGAAGATGGCGGAGCGGTTCCTGCCCATCTATCTTCTTGCCCTGGGAGGCGGCATCCTGTCCGTCGGTCTTTTGAACGCCATGGACAACCTCCTGTCCGCCCTCTACTCCTTTCCCGGCGGATACATGAGTGACCGTTTCGGCCACAAGAGGGCTCTGGTTATCTTCAATCTCATTGCCATGTTCGGATATCTGGTGGTCATCCTGTTCCCTTACTGGCAGGCGGTAATCATCGGGTCCGTCTTCTTTCTCTCCTGGACGGCAATCTCGCTTCCCGCCACGATGAGCCTCGTCTCCCGGGTACTTCCCGAAGACAAGCGCACAATGGGGGTATCCGTCCATTCCCTCGTCCGGCGGATTCCGATGGCCCTGGGCCCCGTCATCGGCGGAACGATGATCGCCCTCTACGGTGAGAAGACGGGGGTGCGCCTGGCCTTCGTCATCGCCCTGGTTCTGGGATTCGTGTCCCTCATCCTCCAGCAGGCGATGATTGCGGAGGATCCTGTCCGGGGCAGACCGGAGAAGCGGCCCTCGAAGCTCTGGCGTTTCATGAGCCCGGACCTCAGGAACCTGCTCATCTCCGATATTTTCATCCGCTTCGCCGAGCAAATCCCCTATGCCTTTGTCGTCGTCTGGTGCATGAAGGTAAACGGCATCAGCGCCGTCCAGTTCGGCATCCTCACAACGATCGAGATGGCGACTGCGGTCCTGGTTTACATTCCCGTGGCTTACCTTGCCGACCGGAGCACAAAAAAACCCTTCGTTGTGATCACCTTTTTCAACTTCGCGATCTTTCCCCTGTTCCTGCTCTTTTCCCGATCTTTTCCCATGCTGGTTATTGCCTTCATCATTCGAGGCCTGAAAGAATTTGGAGAGCCCACGCGCAAGGCCCTGATTATGGACCTCGCCCCGGAGGACAAGAAGGCCGGAATGTTCGGACTCTATTACCTGATCCGCGATATCTTTGTTTCCGCGGCCGCCCTCGGCGGTGCTTTTCTCTGGCAGATCTCGCCGGCTGCGAACCTCCTGACGGCGGCAGCCTGCGGATTTGCCGGAACGATATATTTCCGGGTTTTCGGAAAAGACCTCAAGCAGGCGTGAAAAACGGCGGACCCTCTTGGATCCATCGCGGGGAAGATATGTACGAAACGGGCAGCTTCGTTGTCTACTTCTTCAGCAGAGAAAAGGTGGAAATCCCGGCCAAGGGGTACGAAATCGCACGTGTCGATCCATGCGAAGAAGGTGAACTTCCCCGAAGACTGTTCCGGGTGACGCTCAGAAAGACACGCTGATCCTACCTGCCGCCGTCCTCCAGGAGGATCTTCCGCAGGGTCATCTTCTCAAGCTTCCCCGTGACGGTTTTCGGAAGGGCATCGAAGAAGCGGACGTGCTTCGGCACCTTGTAGGCGGCCATGTTCCTCCGGCAGAACTGGATGATATCCGACTCGGTGGTCTTGTTTCCCGGCTTCAGGGCGAGGCAGGCGACGACCTCCTCCCCTTTGACCAGATCGGGGATGCCCACCACCTGGGCTTCGGCGACGGCCGGGTGGGTATAGAGGACGTCCTCGAGCTCCTTCGGATAGATGTTGAAGGCCGCGCGATTGATCATGTCGTTCTTGCGGTCCCGAATGTAATAGTAGCCGTCCTCGTCAAAGCTGACCATGTCCCCCGTATAGAGCCAACCGTCCCGAAGGCTCTTGGCCGTCGCTTCCGGCTTGTTCCAGTAGCCCTTCATCACGTTCGGACCCTGGATGATCAGCTCCCCCACCTCCCCGACGGCCACAGGCTTGCCGTCGTCCTTCACGGCGCTCACCTTGATTTCCGGAACAATGGGGATGCCGCAGGACATGATCTTCTGCGCACCCTTTCCGGGCAGCGGATTCATGAAGACCACGGGCGCCGCCTCCGTCAGGCCGTACCCCTCGCTCATCGGCGTGAACTTCGCGTTCCATGCCCTGAGGATCGGCTCGGGGGTCACCGCCGCGCCGGTGACGCAATAGCGCAGGCGAATCCGGCTGGCGTAGTCATCCACGGCGGGATGGTTCACCAGGGCATAGTACATCGTGGCCACGCAGTGGCATGCCGTTGCCCGATGGCGGGCCATGGCATCCAGAAAGGCGGTCGGATCGAAGCGCTTCAGCCAGGCCACCGCCCCGCCTTCGATGAAGAGTTCGCCCACCACATGGGTCAGGGCATAGGAGTGGAAGAGCGGAAGGGCGCAGACCGACAGGTCGTTGTACGTCGTCTCCGCCCAGTCTGCGCAGTGCCGGGCGTTGGTCCAGAGGTTCAAGTGGGTGAGCATGACGCCTTTCGGCTGACCCGTCGTTCCGGAGGTGTAGAGAATGGCGGCCAGATCGTCCGCCCCGACGGGAACCGCGTCGAAGATCCGGGGGTAGCGTTTCACCCATGTTTCATGGGTCAGAATCCCGTCAGAGTCCCTTCCCTGGACCACGATCAGATTCCTGACCCCGATCCCCGGCAGTCCGAAGACGTGGCGGGGCACCGCGGCCAGCTCCTCCGCGGTGACCAGGACCTTTGGCGTGCAGTCCCGGACGACATATTCCAGCTCCCGCTCCTTGAGCATCGTGTTGACCGGATTGACGACGGCCCCCATCTTCAGGGCGCCGAAATACCAGAACAGGAACTCCGGGCAGTTGGGAAGGAAGAGAGACACCCGGTCCCCCTTTTCCACCCCCAGATCGACGAGGCCGTTGGCGATCCGGTTGGCTTCCGCGTCGAGCTCCCGGAATGTCCAGCTTTCCTCCTCGAAGATCAGGGCCACTTTTCCCGGATGGGCATGCACGGAATTCTCCAGACAACTGGCCAGATTGATTCCTTTCATGGCGGTCATTTCCTTCCCGTATTTTTTGAACTGCAAATCTTCCATCCGCCTGGTCCCGATCGGGGAGAAAGCGGGGTTTTTTATCTTTCGGCAGGGATATCGTGAACAGCAATATGTCAGAATTGTGAAAAATTGCCATAGGTAAAATCGGACTTGAAAAAAAATATTGTAATCGCGCCGGGAAACGGTACTATGCCGCATAAACATCGAAAGGAGGGGAAATTTTATGATGAAGCGCATCGTCATTCCGGCTTTGGTCTGCTTGATGCTTCTGGCCATCGGCGGCTGCAAGGGCAGCGCAGACAAGGCCGAAAAGGGTGAATTCAAGGCGCAGTTGAAGCTGGCCTCCCTCACCCCCATGAGCCACACCTACAACCAGGGGGCAACGAAATTCGCGGACCTGATCAAGGAGCGAAGCAACGGGCGCATCCAGGTGACCGTATACCCGGACGGCCAGCTCGGCAAGGGCGAACGGGAGCTCCTTGAAGCGGTCCAGCAGGGAACCATCGACATCTATGTCGGCTCGACCGGACCGATCGGCGGATTCAATCCCGGCATCGGGATCCTCGACATCCCATTCCTGTTCAACGATTACGGTCACGCGGACAAAGTCCTGGATGGCCCCATCGGACAGCAGTTGCTGGACGACCTGGAAAAGGCGCAGTTCAAGGCCCTGGCCTTCTGGGAAAACGGCTTCCGGAACCTGACCAATTCGCGCAGGGCGGTCAAGGTCCCCGCCGATGCCAAAGGACTGAAGATCCGGACGATGGAGAACAAGGCCCACATGGCGGCCTGGTCGACGGTCGGCGCGAATCCCGTCCCCATGGCGTGGGGAGAAGTTTACGGGGCCCTTCAGCAGAAGATCATTGACGGGCAGGAAAACCCGGTGGCCGTGATCCATTCGTCCAAAATCAACGAAGTGCAGAAATACCTATCCCTGACCCAGCACGTCTATTCACCGGCGGTCTTCATCGTGAGCCTGAAAAAATGGCAGTCCCTGCCCGGGCAGGATCGGGAAATGATTCTCCGGACAGCCCGGGAGGTTGCCCAGTATCAGCGCAAGCTGGGAAGGGACATGGAGGAGAAGCAGGTCGCCGAGCTTTCCGAAAGGGGAATGAGCGTGGAGAAAAAAATCGACAAGGCGGCATGGCGAAAGGTCATGCAGCCGGTCATCGATCAGGTTGGGGGACAGTTCGGCAAGGAAAAAGTCGATGCGATCCTCGGGACGAAGTGATGTCCGTCGCGGCATTCTCAAAACTGAACGCGATCCTGATTAAAGCCGCATCGGGGGTGACCGCGGTTTGCCTGGCGGTGATTGCCGTGGTCATCCCCTACGAGGTTTTCGGGCGCTATGTTCTGGGCGACATGCCCGTCTGGTCGGGCGAGGCGGCCACCTTTTCCATGGTCTGGGCAGCCATGATGGGCAGCGCGGTCGGCCTGAAGAAGGGGTACCAGGTCAGTCTGAACCTGTTCGTGGACATGCTCCCGAAAATTCCCCGTCTTGCGGTCACGGCATGCATGTACGCCGGCATGCTGGTCTTTCTCGGGCTGATGGCCTGGTTCGGCCTGCACCAGACCCTGGTCAACATGCACCAGCGATCCACGGCCATCGGCATGCCCATGAGCCTGCCTTATCTCGCGCTCCCCGCCGGTTTCACGCTCATGCTCCTCATCACCGTCGAGCAGTGCTGGAATTTCTTCCGCACGGAATCAAAGGAAGGTCGAGGTTGCTTGCCCCGTTCCTGATTTCCTTTGTCGTCCTCATGGTTGTGGGCATCCCGGTCGCGCTGGCCATGGGCGGCGCCGCCCTGATTTACACGTTTCTCAGCGGCGATATCTCCCCCACCCTTCTCATTCAAACGACTTTCGCCGGAATGACATCCTTTCCGCTTCTCGCCATCCCCCTGTTCATTCTCGCAGGCAACCTGATGAACGAGGGAGGGATCACGGATGACCTCGTAAACTTTTCCCGGCAGATCGTCGGACACATCCGCGGCGGACTGGGATTGACGACCATCGTTGCCTGCGCTATTTTCGCATCCATCTCCGGATCCGCCGTCGCCACCGCCGTGGCAATCGGCACGGTCATGCTGCCGGCGATGCACAAAGCAGGTTACGACGACGGCGTGTCGGCGGCAACGACAGCCACGGCATCCTGCATGGGCCCCATCATCCCGCCAAGCATCCCGTTTATCATCTACGGGGTGATTGCCCAGGTATCCATCGGCGCCCTTTTCGTTGCGGGAATCATACCGGGCATCCTGCTCGGCGCCTGTCTCATGGTCTACATGGTGATCGTCGCGCGCCGCGACGGATACTCACGCGAGCCTCGCGCCACGTTCCGGGAAATCTTCGCCGGCACTCTCCGGGCAATGCCGTCTCTGGTGATGCCCGTGATCATCATCGGGGGGATCTGGTGCGGCGTCTTCACGCCGACGGAGGCGGCGGGAATCGCCGTCGTGTACGCCTGCGTTGCGGGCTTTTTCATCCACCGCCGTCTCGAGCTCAGACGGATGTACCCCCTGCTTCTGAAGTCCGGGGTGGAAGCCGCCGTGGTCATGCTGCTGCTCGGACTCTCCGAGCCCTTCGCCTGGGTCGTGGCGGTGGAGCAGTTGCCGCTGAAAATCATGGACTGCTTTGCCGATTTCTCACCGTCCCCCTATGTCTTTCTCCTTTTCGTGAACCTGTTCCTGCTGCTCATCGGCATCCCCCTGGAAACCGCCCCCGCCCTGACGATCGTGACGCCCGTGCTGGTGCCCCTGGCGGCGAAATTCGGGGTCGACCCCGTTCATTTCGGCGTGATCGTCTGCTTCAACCTGGTTCTGGGCCTCATCACCCCGCCGGTCGGGGGTGTGCTGTTTTCCATCTGCGGCATCACCGGCCTTTCGCTGGAGCGGCTGTCACGCAGCATCTGGATCCCCTTCCTGATCGGCATGGGAGCGCTCCTGATCATCACCTACGTTCCCGCGCTCAGCACATTCCTGCCCAAGCTGATTATGCCAAATTGAGTGATTCAGAGCATGAACCCCATGCTTCGGAAGGATGCCCGAAACGGGTTCGGCGGGCAGCCTTCAACACCCGGACGAGCATTTTGACCGTCATTCGCAGGCATTTTCACAAACCTTTCCCCCGGGAAGGATCGGGGATGAATTTCTCAATTGTCGCAGTGGATTTCAAATGGAAAGCATGATATTGGAGTGCCCATGTGAATGGGCATTTCAAGAAAGCGTTCCGAATCCCTTTAACCCGAGTGTGAGGGCAAGATGGACCGACCAGTGAAACCCCGCATCTCACTCAAGAGCGCGGGGTTTTTGTTTTGAAAGGAGCACGGAGATGAAAGCAAAAGCCATCATCACGGCCGCCGTCACGGGAAGCATTCACACGCCTGCCATGTCCCCCCATTTGCCCATTACGCCGCGGCAGATCATCGATGAGGCGGTTGCCGCGCACGAAGCGGGCGCGGCGGTCGCCCACATCCATGTCCGTGATCCGCAGACGGGTCGCCCGACGCCGGATATCAACCTGATCGGCGAGGTGGTCAAGGGGATCAAAAGCCGGTGCGACATCGTTGTCTGCATTACCACCGGCGGCGGGCTGGGCATGACGGCGGAACAGCGCCTCATGCCGGTGTCCACCTTCAAGCCGGAGCTGGCATCCTTCAATGCCGGTTCGCTCAACTTCGCCCTCTTCCACACCCTGGACAAGTTCAAGGAGTTCAAGTTCGACTGGGAGCCGCAGTACCTCGGCATGACGGAGGATTTCATCTTCCCCAACACCTTCAAATCCATGCGCGAGTTCACCGTGATCTTCAACGAACACGGGACGAAACCGGAGTTCGAGGTCTACGATTCGGGCATGGTCAACAATGTGGCCTTCCTCATCGAGCGGGGGTATGTGAAGAAGCCCGTCTACATCCAGTACGTCATGGGCATCCTGGGCGGCATCACGGCCAGCCCCGAGAATCTCCTGTTTCTGGTGGACTACACGAAACGCCTCATCGGAGACTTCGAGTTTTCCGTCTGCGTCGCCGGGCGCGCCCAGTTTCCCATCTGCAACCTGTCCCTTCTTCTGGGCGGCAACTGCCGCGTCGGCCTGGAGGACAACCTCTACCTGGAAAGAGGCGTGTTGGCCAAAAGCAACGCCGAACAGGTGGCGAAGATCATCCGGATTGCCCGCGAACTGGGCATCGATCCGGCCTCTCCGGACGAGGCCAGGTCGATCCTGGGTTTGAAAGGCGTGGACAAGGTGAACTGCTGACATTCGGAAATTGCGGCGCGCAAGGAGATCGGAGATGGATTTCAATCTAAGTGACGAGCAGGTCATGCTGCGGGAAAGCGTGCGGCATTTTGCCGCGAAGGAGCTGAAGCCGATCGCGGAGGAGGTTGACCGGGAAGACCGCTGGCCCGCGGGCATGTGGAAGAAGCTGGGGGCCCTGGGCGTCCTCGGCATCACGATCGATCCGGATTACGGGGGCGCCGGAGCGGACATCCTTTCCGGTGCCCTTGTCGTGGAGGAGCTGGCCCGGGTCCTTCCGGCCGTTTCGCTCTCCTACGGAGCCCATGCCAACCTGTGCTGCCACAACCTGTTCGTCAACGGCACGGAGGCGCAGAAGCTGAAATACCTCCCGCCCCTCTGCTCGGGCGATCATGTCGGCGCCCTGGGCCTGACGGAGCCGAATGCCGGCTCCGATGCCGTTAGCATTCAGACCGCGGCCAGACGGGAAGGGGATCATTACATCTTAAACGGAAGGAAGACGTTCATCACCAACGGTCCGGACGCCGACACCATCGTCCTGTATGCCAAGACGGACAAGGCTGCCGGACCCAAGGGCATCACGGCGTTCATCCTGGACACGAAGTTTCCGGGGTTCTCCGTTTCCCGGGCCCTTGAGAAGGTCGGCAACCGGGGTTCCCGCACGGGGGAACTCGTCCTCGAGGATTGCCGGATCCCGGCAGAGAACGTTCTGGGCAGGGAGAACGCCGGGATTGCCGTGATGATGCGGGGTCTCGATGTCGAGCGGGCTTTTCTGTCCACCTTTGCCCTGGGCATTGCCGAGGGCGCCTTTGCGGAGGCTCTGAAATATTCCAGGGAGCGGGTGCAGTTCGGCAAGCCGATCGCGTCCTTCCAGTTGATCCAGGCCAAGCTGGCGGACATGTACACGCTCATCGAAGCGTCCCGCCTGATGTGCTACAAGGCCTGCATCCTGGCCGGCCACGCGGAGCGGGGCGGAAAGGGAACCGAGGTGCACAAGCTGGCCGCGGCGGCCATTCTCTTCACCGCCGAGGCCTGCGACAAGGTCTGCACGGAGGCCGTTCAGATCCACGGCGGCTACGGGTACTGCCTGGAGTACCCCGTCCAGCGATTCTGGAGGGATGCCAAGCTGGGAACCCTGGGGGCGGGCACGTCGGAAATGCGGCGGCTCATCATTGCCCGCGAGCTGCTCATGCCATAGGAAAGTGTCGTGGAGAAACCTGTTTCATATCCTGTAAAGTCATTCACCCGGATCGGGAGCGTCTGCTTTTGATGATCCCGGTTCAATGAAAAGGAAGGGAGTGCGCGTATGGCAAAAAAAGTGGCAATCGTATCGGTGGCACAGAGCGCCGGCGCCGAATCCAAGGAAAACTTCTATGACCAGGCTTACCGGGTCGCGAAGGAGGCGCTGGACAAGGCGGGGCTGACGCGGGAGGAACTGGGGACGGTGGTGACGGCCTCTTCCGACATTTTTCACGGAGGCATTTCCTGCGCCAACTCCTACTACTGGGAAACCACGGGGGCCTTTCTGAAAAATGCGTCCCGTCAGGACGGGGAGTCGCTCTTCGCCTTTTTCTACGGCGTGATGCGGATCCTGAGCGGACAGTACGACACCGCCCTGGTCATGGCGCTCTGCAAGGGGTCGGAGAATCCGCCGAACGACACCTGCACGCTCATGTTCGCCGATCCCTTCTATCAGCGTCCCGTCGGACTGACGGAGACCACCGCGGCGGCGCTGCAAATGCGGCTTTACATGGAAAAATACGGGGTCACACGGGAGCAGTGCGCGAAGGTGGCCGTCAAGAACTTGGGCAACGCCCTCCTCAATCCCTATGCGCACCGGAAGGGCCGCTACTCCGTGGCGGATGTGCTGGGCTCGCCTCCGTCCGCCGATCCGCTGACGGAGATGGAAACTGCTCCCAAATCCGAGGGGATGGTGGCCATGGTGCTGTCATCGGAGAAGCGGGCCAAGAAGCTGACGGACAAACCGGTCTGGTTCCGGGGCTACGGAAGCTCGCTCGACACGTTTTATCTGGGGGACCGAGACCTGCTGGATGGGCAGTTGCGGCATGCGGCGGCCCGCGCCTACAAAATGGCGGGAATCAAAGAGCCTCGCAAGGAGATCGACCTGGCCGAGCTGACCGAGCCCTACGCATTCCAGGAGCTGATGTGGTGCGAGGATCTGGGCTTCTGCAAGCGCGGCGAGGGGGGCAAGTGGATGGAGAGCGGTGCAACCGCCATCGGCGGCAAGCTGCCCGTCAATGCATCGGGAGGGGTCCTGGCCAACAATCCCTACGTCTCCAGGGGCCTTCAGCGCCTCGTGGAGGCGACGCTCCAGCTTCGCGGCGAGGCCGGGGAACGGCAGGTCCGGAAGAAAGTCAAAACCGCCCTGGCGCACGGAACACACGGATTTGCCGGACAATGTCACGCCGTGGCAATCATCGGCACATAGGAGGTGAGTGATATGGGAAGAGCAGTGGGGATCATCGGCGTGGGGCAAACCCACCATGGCCGCCGAATGGAGATGTCCTACCCGGATCTGGTCCGGGAAGCGGTCATGCGGGTTTTTGAAGACACGGGTCTCACGCCCGCGGATATTGACGGCGTGGTTTCGGGAACCATGCCGTCCATGATGGAGGGGGTTGCCCTGACCCATTTCTATTTTGCGGATGCGATGCAGGCCGTCGGGAAGCCGATCATGAAAACGGAGACCTGCGGCTCCACGGGGGTTTCCATCGCTCACACCGCCTATTACTGGGTGTCGTCGGGCATGGCGGACGTTGTTCTGGCCGTGGGCCATGAGAAAATGAACGAGGGGAACGCCCAGGCGACCATGACGACCGTCGCCGAGCCCTTCTACCAGCGATATTTCATCGCCGGGGCGCCGGGCGTTTTCTCCATGCAGTCCCAGATGTGGGCGGACCGTTACGGCATTCCGGAGGAGAAGATCCGGGACGCGGCCGCCCACATCTCCGTCACGCATCACAACAGCGCTTTCGACAATCCCTATGCCCACGTCAAACTGAAAGTCACCATCGACGATGTCAAGAACGCGCGCCTGATCACCTATCCGGTCCGCCTGCTGGATGTGTGCCCCACGTCCGACGGGGCCTGCGCCGTGATCTTCGCCTCGGAAAAGGTGATCCGGAAGCTCGGCAGAAAGGCGGCCTGGGTCCGGGGCGTCGGCTACCGCGGCGAGGAGTATTTCTTCGGCGACAGCGACAAGGGGTTGTGGCAAAGCGCATCGCAGGCGGCGAAACAGGCCTACGATCAGGCGGGCATCACCAATCCGCGCAGGGATCTGGATGTGGCGGAAGTGTACAACCCCTTCACGTTCCAGGAGATGCTCTTTTACGAGTGTTTCGGCTTCTGCGGATTGGGGGAATCGCCCGATCTCGTCCTGAAGGGAACCTTTGACCGGAAGGGAGCGCTTCCCTGCGACCCCTCCGGCGGCGTCCTGTGCACCAATCCCATCGGCGCCACCGGCCTGATCCGCGTCGCCGAAGCGGCCCTGCAGGTCATGGGAAAGGCCGGCGACCACCAGATTCCCGGCGCCAGGCTGGCCTTCAGCCATGCCATGGGCGGGGTGGACCAGTTCAACGGCGTGATGATTCTCGGTTCCGAATTAAAATAAACGATCCGGTTGAAAATAGAATGGAGGAGAGGAAGATGGCCAAAGAATACAAGACGCTCATGACGGAGATCCGGCTTCCCTATGAACTTTCCTACGGCGCCACCTGGACAAGGTTCTTCAATGGCATGGCGGAAAAGAAGATCTACGGGACGAAGTGCGGCAAATGCGAACGGGTGCTGGTCCCGGCCCGGAGCTTCTGCCCCCGCTGTTTCGTGGACACGACGGACTGGCTGGAGGTGGCGCAGCAGGGGACCCTGACGGCATGGAGCTACGTGAACTACCGGTATTTCGGAATGCCGACGGAGCCGCCCTTCATCGGCGCCCTGATCCGGCTGGACGGAACGGATGTGGATTTCCTGCACATGATCGGCGGCTTTGACATGAGCGATTTCGAGCAGGCCCGGAAAATCGTCAAAAACGGCATGAGGCTCAAGGCGGTTTGGAAAGATGAGCGCCAGAGCCACATTCTGGACATCAAATATTTCGAACCGCTTTCATAGCGTACCGGCGGAAGCGGCAACCTGATGAGGAGGCGCCTGGGGCTTATCAAAAACCGGGCATAACCATGGAATCCATCTATCTGGATCACAGCGCCACCACTCCGGTCGATCCGGAGGTCCTGGGGGCGATGATGCGCTATTTCGGGAATCATTTCGGGAACCCCTCCAGCATTCACGGCTTCGGGCAGGAGGCGAAGAAGGCCGTGGAAGCGGCGAGGGCGCAGACGGCCGCCCTGATCGGCGCCAACCCGGAAGAAATCGTCTTCACCGGCGGCGGCACCGAGGCGGACAACCTCGCCCTGATGGGGGCCGCCTTCGCCGAGGCATCCGGAAGGGATCACATCATCACGACCGCCATCGAGCATCACGCGGTTCTCCATGCCTGCCGGCATCTGGAGAAGAAAGGCTTCCGGGTGACCTTCCTGCCCGTGGATGCGCAAGGGGTGGTCGACCCCGAGGCTGTGCGGGAGGCCGTGACGGACAAAACGTTTCTGATTTCGGTCATGCACGCCAACAACGAAATCGGCACGGTCGAGCCGGTTCAGGAGATCGGATACATGGCCCGGCAGCGGGGCATTCTCATGCACACGGATGCGGTCCAGACCGTCGGGAAGATCCCCGTCCATGTGAACGACCTGAATGTGGACCTGCTTTCGCTGGCCGCCCACAAGCTCTACGGTCCGAAGGGGACGGGGGCGCTGTATGTCCGGAAGGAGACACCCATCACGCCGATTGTTTTCGGGGGCCATCAGGAGGGCGGCCGCCGCGCGGGCACGGAAAACGTGCCGGGGATCGTGGGCCTGGGGAAAGCCTGCGAAATCGCCGCGAGGGACCTGCCGCTGCAGATGGACCGCCTGAACGCGCTGCGAAGCGGCCTGGAAAAGCGGATTCTGGAGAAGATCCCCGACGCGGCCGTCAACGGGCACCCGTTCCGAAGACTGCCCCACATCCTGAGCATGTCCTTCCGCTCGGTATCCGGGGATGCCGTTGTCCGTGAACTCGACAGGCAGGGTATCGCGGCTTCGGCCGGCGCGGCGTGCACGGCGGACGTCATCACGGTTTCCCATGTCCTGGCGGCAATGAACGTTCCGAGAGACTTCGCCCCGGGAACGGTTCGTTTCAGCCTGGGAAAGGGCAACCGGGAAGAGGAACTGGTCCATACCTCAGGAGCCCTGGCCGAAATTGTCCGGAAGCTCCGGACCCTGGCTGAACTGGAAAGTGCCATGGGCGCGCGCGGATGCCGGTGAAGGCCGACAATCCTTCTTCCGGTGGATGGGGAAGCGAGAAGCAGACATTCCTTCCATAAATGCACACTTGCCGACTGATGGGAACGTGCGGCATTACATCGGGAAAGACAGACACAACCAGCAACCGATTTTGAGAAAGTTCTCTAAAACATATCCTGATGAAACAATTGCTTTGTCTCTTTGTCCGACGGAAAAAGGAACTCCATTCGGAGTTCCTGGGTGGTTAAATCAAGAGGCGTCCCAAGCGTTGTGATCATGGTGAAAAAACTTGCTTTCCTTGAATTTTTTTCCAGTGTCAAACTCATGAGTGGAAGATCAGGGTCCATCTGAAAATTAACCGGATTGCTGCTGGTCCTCGACTGTGAAATTTCTTCATACAATGCGATCAACGCATCATTTTGCGTCGAAGCTGCCTCCTCCCACAATCGTGCGAGCAGAAATTTTTCAACGGCAGGCCAATCCTTGACATAATTGCGCAACCCGTCTTCCGAAAAAAGAATGCGGATCGCATTGTCATATTTCCGGAAGGCATTTTCTCCCGCATAGAACTTTACAATTTTGTCATAGCCGGAATTTCTCATCAGAATTTTATAACCTGTATTGACCACGAAAGCAGGGTATGGCTCATGCTTTTCCAGCAGGCGACGCAAAGCGCCCCGGACGATTTCCATCTTTTGTCCGTCGAAAGCCTGTTCTTCAAACTCGGGAGCATACCCGGCTGCCATCAAGAATGCGTTTCGGTGCCGGAAAGGCAATTTTAGCGAATGGGCGATCTTTGAAACCAGATTGCGGCTGGGATTGGATTTGCCTGTTTCGACAAAACTCAAATGTCTGGGGGAAATATCAATATCCAACGCCAAATCCATCTGGCTTTTTCTGCTTATGTGCCTCCAAAAGCGTATTATCTCACCAACTGATTCAACGTTTTTTTCTTTTTTTATCAGATTGTGCACAAATCTTACCTCCAAGGTAATAGACTTCTTTACCACGAATGATATAGTTATCGGCAAGATAATTCAATTACCTTTAAGGTTATCACGAAACATATATCGAAGGGGGAAAAGCTATGAGAGCATTCAGAATTCTGTTGGGTGCGATGTTTACGTGCATCATCATTTACACAACCGTTGTCGGCATCAATCATGGATGGAACCTTTTTCCGGTTTTCTTTGGCGATATGGCGGCGATGACCTGGGCCGGCCAATTCAATTTAGACTTCATGGGTTTTCTGACACTTTCCGGATTATGGCTCGCCTGGCGCCATCATTTCTCGCCCGGCGGACTTGCTCTGGGCGTGCTGGGCTTCTTCGGCGGCATGAGCGTACTTGCCCCTTATCTCATTTTCGCCAGTTACAAGGCAAATGGAGACATGAAAGTGCTGCTGTTGGGGAAAGTCAGGGCTGGTGCTTGACAAACCGCCTGTTATGTAATCCAATCATCGTTGAATGTACCGCCGAATCGAAGGAGCATGAAATGGAGAAACTGACAGAAAGGATCAAGGAGCTGGCGAGATGTCTGGGGGCAACCGCCGTAGGGATTTCGACTGCGGAAACCCTGGCCGGGGGGCCGCCTTCCGTCGATTTGTCTTATGTGCTGCCGGGGGCAAAATCGGCGATCAGTTTTTTGGTGCCGTTGAATCAGTCCCATATTGAACCGTATATCCAGAAAAAGGATCACCATTCTCATGAAGAAGACAATATTCGCACCAATACATTGGTGAGCGGCATCTCTTTTGAAATCGCAAGCTATCTCATGCAAAAGGGACATCCGTCGGCAGGGTTGACGGCCAATATCACCTACCGGACGGATACGCCGAACGGCCCTTTCGACGAAAAACCGCCTGTTTCCCACAGATATCTGGCGGTTCGCTCCGGAATCGGCCATTTTGGCCTTTCTGGAAATGTGATTACCCGGGAGAATGGCGCGGCATCGGTCCTGGGGTCGTTGGTCACAACGGCCGCTTTGATTCCCACTGAACCGTTGAACCCTGAAGATAATTATTGTGATTCCTGCCGCCTTTGCATTGCTTCCTGCGCATCGGGATATATGGACCCGGAAAAAAAGACCGTTGTCAGGATGGGCGATGTCGACTTTACCTATTCCGTGCGTCGCCACCATAGTCGCTGCGACTATGTATGCGGCGGTTTCACCGGTCTGCACACATCCGGCAGATGGTCAACCTGGTCTCCGGCCAGGTTTCCGATACCCGAAAAAGACGAGGAGTTCCTACCCGCCATCATTGCCGCAGCGGATGCATATAAAAACAGACCGCGTCAGGAAGGGGGCTTTTTTCATTTTCTGATGCCCGGAAACCGGATCCAT
This sequence comes from Syntrophales bacterium, assembly GCA_034678725.1. Lineage (GTDB taxonomy): Bacteria > Desulfobacterota > Syntrophia > Syntrophales > Fen-1087 > JAXDBM01. Next base: position 16,679 of record JAXDBM010000026.1, read on the forward strand.
TTCACCTGCGGCAATTGCATGCTGGTGTGTCATCCGGATAAGAAAGTCCGCAAGCGTCGTTATAAAATGCTGACACAAAGCGGCGTGGTCGTTCAACGCCCGGATGGAAAATGCGAAGCGGTTTCCCCGGACGAAGCCAGAAAATATCTAAAAAAGATGCCTCCTGGACAGCGAGCCTTGTATGAAAACGTGTAGACATGCATGTTTAACCGCTCCGGTCCGGATCAATGACCGGCGAGTATCGGCCCAGAAAGCGGAAGCGCATCGGATTTTATCGCGCAGGCGATTTACGCAACAAAAGCCGCACGCCTCCTCTTTCGCTCAGACTTTTTTGGAGCCGATCTCCGGTGTGACCCGGACCCGGCAAGGGACGAGATTCCGGATGTCTTTTTTAGGGGTGAAGGTGATCGAGGGCGCCAGCGCCTCTTCGTATTGAAAGCCCTCCGCCTCCCCGCAGTCGCCGTATTTCGACCTGAGCTCGTCGAGCGGACCCGCGTCGAGCGCCTGCATCGGGCAACTGCTCACGCAGATCGGCTTCTTCCCCTCCGCCCATCGGTCGAGACACAGGTCGCATTTCTGCATCACCACATCCTCTTCCGGCCCGAACTGCGGGGCATCATAGGGACAGGCATCCAGGCACAGGCCGCAAACCTCCTTCCCCAGGCATTTCTCTCCATCAACCGTCACGATGCCGTCCTCCGGCCGCTTCGTCAGGGCATCGGCCGGACACACGGAAACGCAGGCCGGTTTGAGGCAGTGGTTGCAGAGGACGGGAAGAAAGGCGACAAACAGATCGGGGTATCGGCCTTTTTCGACGGTCTTCACCCGAATCCAGCTCGCCGGGCCGGCCGGCACGTCATGCCAATCCTTGCAGGCCACCACGCAGGCAAAGCAACCGGTGCAACGGTTCTGGTTGATGTAAATCCCGTACTGCTTCATGATACCGCCTTCTCCACTTCCACCAGCGCGGTGCCGGAAACGAAGGCGCCGGCCGGCGAGGTTACGTTTTTGGTCAGCACGTTGGCGGAGCCGCCCCGATCAATGCCCTTCTCGTCTGGGTCGAACCATGCGCCCTGGGGAAGGGCGACGACTCCCGGCATGATCCGCTCCGTGACTTCGGCGGGGATTCTCACCTCGCCCCGATCGTTGAAAACCCGGACGGCATCCCCGTGGCGTATGCCCCTTGCCACGGCGTCAACCGCATTCATGGCAAGCGCCTGCGTCTGCAATTCGCGGAGCCAGGGAAGATTGTCGAACTGGCTGTGCGCCCGTCTCTTGAAATGCGGGCTGATGAGCTGCAGGGGGTACTTCCCGGCAAGCGGGTCCGAGGGGCCTTCCCAGCTTTCGATGTGTTGGGGAAGGGTGGGAATCGAGGGGATGCCCATGCCGGCGATGATTTCCGAGTGGATCTCCACTTTCCCGGAGGGCGTGCGGAGCGGCTTTATGACCTGATTTGCACCATCCTTTCCGGGAACGGTTCCCGGCGCATCGAACCCGACCCTGAAGACGCCCTGCTCCTTCAGTTGCTCGTAATCCGGCAGTCCCACCTCCTCAGACAGCTTCCCCAGCATGTCCCGAATCCACGCCTCGTCCGAATTGTCCCCGTAATCGTGTATTCCGAGCTTCGGCGCCAGAGCCTTGCAGATGTCGAGTTGGGATCTTGATTCCCCCAGAGGCTCCACGGCCTTGCCGAGCACGCCGAATTCGCCGCCCTCCAGGGGCGCATGGAGGTCGCTGCGCTCCAGGAAAGTGCAGACCGGCAGCACGACATCGGCAAACCGAGCGGAAGCCGTCATGAACTGCTCCGTGACCAGCACGAAATCCAGCTTGCGGAACGCCTCGCAGGCCTTGTTGATCTCACCCAGCTGGTTGAGGTAGTTGGTGTTGGACAACCAGAGGAATTTGTAATCCGCTGGGTAGCCACCCGCCCTGCCTTTCAGGATCGCGTCCGCAAACAGCGAGACATTGACGCGGGCGCTGGAGTTCACGCTGGCGCCGCGGAACGGAAGCGAGTTCCGGCGCGGCGGCGCCTGCGCCTCCACCGGATTCGGCGGGCTGGGAATGTGCGGCTGGTACCGTGTGCGGCGCGGCGCGTGTTGCCAGTTTTGCAGGGATACGTTGCCCGTGATGGCCTCCAGCGCCGCTGCCGCACGATGGTACTGTTCGCCATAGGCCGTTCGCCCCGCGGCGATGCTGGTGGCGAGAATGGCGGGTTTGCTGCGCGCAAACTCGCGCGCCAGGGCGGCGATCGTCCCGGCCGGCACGCCGCTGATCGCGGCAGCCCATTCGGGAGTCTTCACCACCCCGTCTTTTCGGCCCAGCAGATATTCCCGGTACGGCTCGAACCCTACCGTGTGGGCATCGATGAAGGCCTGATCCTGCAGGCTTTCATGGACGACGACAAAGGCCATGGCGATCAGCGCGGCGGCGTCCGTGCCCGGCCGGATGGGAACCCACCGGTCGGCAAATACGGCGGCGGAAGCGGTATACCGGGGATCGACGCAAACGATCCGGGCACCCCGCTCCTTCGCGCGGGCAAGAGACAGGGGGATGTTGGACCCCAGCTCCGTCGTAGCGGGATTCCAGCTCCACATGATAATCAGTCGGGAATCGAGGTACTCCTCCGGTCCGCGGTCCGTTTGGACGAATCTCCGCCGGGCGCCGTACGTCACCCCGGCCGAGAAAGCGGCCCCTTCACAGGATATATAGCCCCAGGGAGCGGTATATCCGCCAAACTGGCAGAGCAGCCGGTGAAAGGCGCCGACATGATGAAGGGTGTGGGGATCGCACATGGAGCAGAAGTGAAGGATGGCCGCATTGCCGTGATCCACCCTGACCCGCTTCATGGCGGCCGCAACGGTTTCCAGCGCCTCATCCCAGGAAACCCTGGCAAACGCCCCCGAACCCCTTTCCCCCGTCCTTTTCAACGGGTAGAGAAGCCGGTCCGGGGCATAAACGCGCTGACGGTACGCATGGCCGCGCGCGCACATCCGCGGACTGCCATCTTTGTCATCCGCCTCGATGCGTACGATCCGGTTCCCCCGGACATGCACCTTCATCTCACAGGCGCCGCCGCAGTGGCTGCTGCAGAGCGTCCGGACGATCCTTTCCGCTTCGATGCCGGTGTTCGCCATTTCGCCTCCTTCGGAAACCATTCGCCATTCGACGGGAGTGATCTTTCCCGCATGTTATTTTTAGCACGGCTTCTCGCAAAAAAGCAACTGAACCCTCGTGTACAGGCAAAGCATCGACCGGGGCAGCCGTTCAGATCCAGCGTCGCGCCGGCGAACTTTCACGGCGAACTTTCCATTTGACAGCCCAAAACGTGTCCGGTAGCATCGGGCCGACTCGTTTCCGGAGATATCGTCCATTCCATTTCCAGCCAGTCCGAAAGATGCGGGAGTGCGAAGCGATTCCGGACTACCGAATGTTGCGGGGGAAAAAGCGCTTTTTCCGAAAGGAGCCCTACCATGACTGACAGCGCCCTGGCGGGTTGGCGCGGGAAGCTGGTTTCGCCCGAGTCGGTCCTCGAGAAGATCGAGCCGGGGATGAGCATTTTTTTGAGCACGGGGGTGGCGGAGCCCCGCACGCTGGTCCGGAGCCTGATGGGTTCGAGCCTCTCCAACCTCAACGACCTGGAGCTTCTCCAACTGGTCA
>JAXDBM010000027.1:0-9165 GCA_034678725.1 Syntrophales bacterium
AATGTCTCAGAAAATACTCGTCACCGGGAATCTTCCCGCTGAGGTCATGGACCCGCTCAGGAAAAAGTACGAGGTCGAGGCGCATGCCGAAGACCGGCCCATGGAGCGGCAGCAGCTCCTCTCGCGGATCGGGGACAGAGACGGCCTTTTGTGCATGATCACCGACGCCGTCGACGAGGAGCTTCTCGGCCGGGCACCCCGCCTGAAGATGATCGCCAATATGGGCGTCGGCTACAATCACATCGACATCGCCGCGGCCACGCGCCGAGGCATCCCCGTTTCCAACACACCGGGCGTACTGACGGACGCGACGGCCGACCTCGCCTTCACGCTCATCCTCGCCGTCGCCCGGCGGGTCGTGGAGGGCGACAGAAGGGTGCGGGAGGGGAAATTCAAGCTCTGGGCGCCTTTTCTGTTTCTGGGCCGGGAGGTGTCCGGAAAGACCCTCGGCATCGTCGGCTTCGGCCGCATCGGCCGGGCCGTGGCGCGGCGGGCCGCGGGGTTCGGCATGCGGGTCCTCTACCACAATCGCAGCCGCCTGACACCCGCCGAAGAAAGGGAATCGCCGGCCGAATACGCCGATTTGAACACGCTGCTCGCACAGGCCGACTTCGTATCGCTCCACGTGCCCCTGTCGGGGGAAACCCGTCACCTGATCGGCGCCGCGGAGCTGTCCCGAATGAAGCCGACCGCCTACCTCATCAACACGGCCCGCGGGCCGGTGGTGGACGAGGTGGCGCTGCTGGCGACCCTGCAACGGGGCATGATCGCCGGGGCCGGCCTGGATGTCTACGAGAACGAGCCGGCCCTGACGCCCGGCCTCGCGGACCTGCCCAACGTCGTCCTCCTGCCCCACGTGGGAAGCGCGACGCTGGAGACCCGCACCGCCATGGCCGCCATGGCGGCCCGGAACCTGATCGCCGGCCTCGATGGTCAGCGGCCGCCGAACCTGGTCAACCCCGAAGTCCTGCCCGCTGCCCGCTGAGCAGATGGACTACCGCGGCCCTCCCGGGCAATCGGCGCAGGGCCTGGCCGCCCGTTATCGTCTTTTCAGGGATTTCGCGAAGCGCTCCGCTCAGGTCCGGCGGAGCAGGATCGCCCCGAAGAACCCGTCCGTCCCGTGCAGGTCGGGCCGGGTCTTGAAAAAGCCCTCCACGCTTCTCATCCCCGACGGGATGGAATCCGGCAGGCCCGCCGACTGAAAATCCCCACGACGGGAAAGAAATGCCGCAACTGCATCCTCGTTTTCCTCCGGCAGGATCGTGCAGGTGCTGTAGACGAGAATCCCGCCCGGCTTGAGCAGATCGGCCGCCCTTTCGAGAAGCCTTCCCTGCAGCGACGCATTCCGCTCCACCTCCGCCGGCGCGACTCGCCACTTGATCTCGGGGTTCCGCCGCAGCGTGCCCAGGCCGGAACAGGGAACGTCGAGCAGAACCCGGTCGAAGCCGCCCTCCTTCGGATCGTCCCGCTTCTCCGTCAGGTCCCGGACGGCAGTCTTCACGATGCCGACGCCGAGCCGCTTCATGTTGCCGTTCAGGGCCTTCAGCTTCTCGCCGCTGATGTCAAGGGCTGCAATCGATCCCCGGTTTCCCATCCGCTCGGCCAGGTGGGATGCCTTCACCCCGACGCCGGCGCAGGCGTCCAGGATGCGCTCCCCCGGCTGCGGGTCGACCAGGACGGAAATGAGCTGGGAGGCCTCGTCCTGGATCTGGATGCGCCCTTCCCGCCAGCTCTCCGTTTCCCGCAATGCCGCCCCGTGGCCGGAAAGGACGATACCCTCCGCCGAAAAGGCGGTTTCCTGCGCATCGAAACCGTCCCGCACCAGATCCTCCAGAACTTTCGCCCGGGACGCCTTGAGCCGGTTGACGCGGACAGTCAGGGGCGGAATCCCGTTGTTCGCCCTGCAGAGGGCCAGCGCCCCCTCGACGCCGAACAGCCCGATCCAGCGCTTCACGAGCCAGGAGGGGTGGGAATGAACCTGCGAGATGTGGGCTTCCGGATCTTCCGACAGACCGGGATCGGATGCGGCCCCCTTCCGGCGGATGGCGTTACGGAGAACGGCGTTGATCAGCCCCGAGCCCGCCGGGTGGGAGCGCTTCGCGATCTTGACGGCCTCGTCCACGACGGCGAACCCGGGGATCCGATCCATGTAGAGAAGCTGGTAGAGGGCCGTCCGGAGGATGTTCTTCACGCCCGTTTCCATCGCGCCCATGTCCCCCCGGTAGAGGCGCGCGATGATCCCGTCGATCCGGCCCCGCATCCTCAGGGTGCCGTAGACGATTTCGGTGAGCAGCCGCCGGTCCCGGTCGTTCACGAGGATGTTCCGGGAAAGGCATCGGTCCAGCAGGGGCTCGGCAAAAAGCCCGGCCCGGTCGACCCGGTTCAGGATCGCCACGGCCAGGCTGCGGGGCGTCTCTTTCATTCCTCCACGATGGCCACCGGCCGGACCCAGCCCGCCGAGGCTTTTCGGATCTTGACGGGAAAGCAGCAGACCGTGAAGCCGTGCGGCCGGCCGATCGCGGACAGGTTGGCCATTTTCTCCATGTGGCAGTAGCCGGTCTCGATGCCCGCAAAATGGGCCTCCCAGACGACCTTGGGATCCCCCTTTTCCCGGAACTCGCGGGCCAGGTAGGGCAGCGGCCGGTCCCAGCTCCAGGCATCGATTCCGACGACCCGCACGCCTTTCTCCGTCAGAAACAGGGTGCTTTCCCGGTCCATTCCGGCCCCCTTGACCAGATATTCCGGCTTCCCCCAGAAGGCGTCGGCGCCGGTCTGGACCAGGACAATGTCCAGCGGCTGGATCTCGTAGCGGATCCGGTCCAGCTCCCCCTGAACGTCCTTCGCGGTGATCCGCTCCCCGTCCGCCTTGTGGCGGAAATCGAGCAGGACCCCGTTCCCCATGCACCATTCGAGGGGAATCTCGTCGATCGTCGCCGCCCGCATGCCCCGGTCCATCGTCGGGTGATAGTGGTAGGGCGCGTCGAGATGGGTGCCGCTGTGGGTGCACAGAGTCAGGAACTCGACGGCCCAGCCGACGCCTCCGGGAAGCTGTTCGGTTTTCAGCCCCGGAAAGAATTCCAGCATGGAAGCCGTCCCCATTGCGTGGTCGATGTAATCCACCCGGGGGATCATCATGGGGGGATCGCTGGGAAGCCCCGCCTCGATGCCGATGCTCAGATCGACGATGCGTCTTTTTGCCATATGCTCTCCTTTCTTTTTCAGAACCCTGAAAGATGACCCTGCATGTTGCCGGTGGAAGCCGATGCCGCTTCGCTGCGCCTATCCCAACCGGTCCCCGGGTTGAAGGCGGCATCCCCTCAGGAAATCGCCCACGGGCATCCGCTTCCGGCCTTCCATCTGGACCTCCCGCAGGAGGACGACGCCGTCCCCAGCCGCGACAGGCAGGCCCTCCGCCGTCGCCGCACCCACCGTGCCCGGGACACGATCGGACGGCACTGCCCGGCCCGCGGCCGAGAATATTCTCAGGGTTTTCCCCTGCAGAAGGGTGTAGGCGCAGGGGGACGGCGACAGCCCCCGGACGCGCCGGACGATCTCCGCGGCGCCCCGGCTCCAGTCGATCCGGCCGTCCTCCTTTTTCAGCCTCGGCGCAAACGTGGCCGCGCCATGGTCCTGAGGGGTCCGCCGGACCGTGCCCTCCTCGATCATTCGAACGGTCTTCAGGAGCAGTTCCGCCCCCATCTGCGCCAGGCGGTCGTGAAGTTCGCCGAAGGTCTCGCCGGGTCCGACGGGTGTCTCCTCCTGCATCAGGATGTCTCCGGAATCCATGCCCTCGTCCATCCGCATGATCGTCACGCCGGTCCGGGTCTCGCCTTGAATGATGGTCCAGTTGAGCGGCGCCGCTCCGCGGTATTTCGGGAGCAGTGAAGGATGGACATTGATGCAGCCCAGCGGCGGGAGGCCGAGCATCTCCTTCGGAAGGAGCTGTCCGAAGGCCGCCACGGCAACCAGGTCCGGCGCCAGATTCCGAAAAGCCTCCAGAAAAGCCGGGTCCTTCACGCGCTCCGGCTGAAGCAGTGCCAGCCCCTGCGCTTCCGCAAAGGCCTTCACCGGCGGGGGCGCCGTCTGCTTGCCTCTTCCCCGGGGCCGGTCCGGCTGGGTCACCACGCCGACGACCGGATACCGGTTGCGGACGAGAATCTCCAGAGAAGGGACGGCAAACTCAGGTGTCCCCAGGAAGACGATGCGGGGCTGGGTCATCTTGCACCTCTTGGCAGTTTCGGTTTGTACAGGCGCATCCTACACCAAAGCACGCTCGAACCGCAACCGGACAAGTCCATTACCGAACATATCTGTACAGAAAAACTGTACCCTACCGTCCACTTCCGGCCGGGAAGGAACTGCGTCAGCGCCCGCTCACATGAAATTGAGCGGATCCACATCCGCCTTGACATCCAGGCCGCCCGGCCAGCGCCGCGCGAGGATCGCCCGGGCCGCCTCGTGAAGCGTGCGGCTGTCCCCCCCCTTCAAGAGAAGCTGCCACCGGTACCGCCCCCGGATCCTGGCAACGGGAGATTCCGCGGGTCCGATCACCTCGATCTTTCCCGGACCGCTCCCGGCCCCGGCCAGCGCTTCCGCCATTTTTTTCATTTCGCCGACACTCTCCCGGCCCCGGTCCCGGTCGAGGCTGGAAACGTGAAGGTTGACAATCCGCGCAACGGGCGGGTAGGAAAGGGACCGGCGCAATGGAATCTCATCCTGAAAAAAACCCTCGTAATCGTGCTCCCGGGCCCGCAGCAGAGCGTAGTGGTCGGGGTTTAGGGTCTGGATGATGACCAGTCCCGGGTCTCCGCCCCGGCCGCCCCGGCCGGAGACCTGCGTCAGGATCTGGAAGGTCTTCTCCGCCGCCCGGAAATCGGGGATGTTCAGAGCCGTGTCGGCCGAGATGACGCCGACCAGGGTGATATCGGGGAAGTCATGCCCCTTGGTGATCATCTGTGTGCCGACAAGGATGTCGATCTCGCGCCGGTCGAAGGCCCGCAGGATGCGTCCGTGGGCCCCCTTCGCGGCGGTGGTGTCGCTGTCCATGCGGGCTACCCGGGCCCGGGGAAACATTCGCTTGACGGTTTCCTCAAGCTTCTCGGTTCCGACCCCGTAGCTGTGGATGCGGCCGCCCCCGCAGGCCGGGCACTGAAGCGGGACCGGAACGCGCATGTCGCAGTAATGACAGACCAGGACGCCCTCGCGGGCATGGTGCGTCAGGGAGACGGCGCAGTTCAGGCAGCGGAGGACATGGCCGCAGTCCAGGCACGACAGGAACGTGTGGAAGCCCCGGCGGTTGAGGAAGAGGAGCGCCTGCTTCCCTGCGCGGAGCGTGTCCGTGACGGCCTGCCTGAGCATGCGGGAAAGGATCGGCACGCTTCCTCCCTCATCGCTTTCCGCCCTCATGTCGACGATCTCGACCGCGGGCAGGGGCCTGTCCTCCACGCGACGGGGAAGGCACAAGCGGCGGTATCGCCTTCCGGCGCTGTTCAGGTAGCTCTGCAGGGACGGCGTGGCCGACCCGAGCACAACGGCAGCCCCGTGAAGCTTCGCCTTGACGAGGGCCAGGTCCCGGGCGTTGTACCGCATGCGGTCGTCCTGCTTGTAGGATCCGTCGTGCTCCTCGTCCACGACGATCAGCCGCAGGTCCTGAACGGGCGCGAACAGGGCGGAGCGGGCGCCGGCCACGATCCGGATCTCTCCCCTGCGAATTTTTCGCCACTGGTCGAAGCGGGCGCGGCTCGATATGCCGCTGTGCAGGACGGCGATCTCCCGATCCGGAAAGCTTTCCCGGCACCGGCTGAGGAGCTGAGGGGTCAGGGCGATTTCCGGCACCAGAAAAATGACGCCGCCGCCCTTCACGGCCTCACGAATGGCCTGAAGGTACACCTCCGTCTTTCCGCTCCCCGTCACCCCGTGAAGCAGATAGGGGGCGAACCGGCCGCCGGCGATTCCCTTTCGGATCTCCTCGAGCGCCGCCCGCTGATCTTCGTTGAGCCGGATCGACCCGTTCCGGGCGCCGACCGGCGGGTCCACGCCGGGGCTGCGGTAACCTTCCCGCTCCTCCAGGAGGAGCACTCCTTTCTTCACGAGGCTTCCGACCAGGGCGGAGGCGCTTTTGAATGTCCGCCCGAGGACGGGCAGCGGGACGGGGCCGGACGCGCCGACGGATTCGACGAGCAGGCGCTGCCGCTCCGTCAGCTTACCCGCAAAGGGCGGCCCGGGAGCCAGTGAGACGATCTTTTCCCGCTTCGGCGAGATTTTCGGCTTGCCGATCCGGTCTTCCATGGCGACCAGCCCCCGGGACTCCAGCGCCCGGATCTCGCGGTAAACCTCCTCCCGGCCCGCCAGTTTTTTCAGGGAGCCCGCGGACAGGCCGCCCGGAAAATCCTTGAGGATGCCCAACAGCCGGCGCTGGCGATCGGGCAGATCCCGGCCGCCTTCCGGATCGCCGTCCGCGACCGGTGTAATCCAGAGCCGGCTTCGAACGTCGATGCCTTCCGGAAGGATTTCCGAGAGCGCCTTGCCGAGGGGATACAGGTAATAATCCGAGGCCCAGCGGTAAAAGCGCAGGTCTTCCTCACCAAAGAGCGGTTCGTCGTCCAGGACGTCGAGCAGGTCCCGAACGTTTTCGACGGACGGCGCGTCCTCCACGGCCAGGACATAGCCGGTCAGCCGTTTCCGGCCGAAGGGAACCAGGACCCGCTTCCCAACGGCGACGCTCTTCTCCAGCGCTTCGGGGACCGCATAGGAAAATGTTTTTTCGGAAGGGATGGCAACGGCCACGCGGACAAACATCACAGGGGATTCCTCATCGGGAAATACGCATTCGAAGCCCGATTAAAGAACCGCCGGCATGAATTGTCAATGTTTATTCGAGAGGGTTGCTGCGGAAGGATCACAAAAAACCCCGGCGGAAAAATTCCGCGCCGGGGCGGGGATTGCAGTGAAATCCGACGAAAGGATTTCCGGGTGCGACCGGCCGGTCAATCCCCGATCAGCTTTTCCAGCTTCTCCTGCTTGGTCTTGCAGTCGATGCACTGGGTGGTGACGGGCCGGGCCATCAGCCGCTTTTCCGAGATCGGCCCCCCGCAATTGTCGCAGATGCCGAACGTGCCGTCGTCGATCCGCCGAATGGCCTCCTGCATCTTGGCGATCAGCTTGCGCTCTCGGTCCCGAATGCGAAGTTCGAAGTTCCTGTCCGCTTCGAGGGAGGCCCGGTCATTGGGATCGGGGAAGTTCTCCTTGACACCGCTGGTCATCTCGGAGACCGTCTTGCCGGCATCCTCCAGCAGATCGGTGATCTTCTGGTTCAGCATCACTCTGAACAGTTCCAGTTTCTCGGGTTTCATGGGCATGTTGAACACCTCAAGGGGCAGCTCTCGCAGCCCCTTCCATTTTGGGGTACCCTCCATACACAATGAAAGCATATTTGTAAAGCAAAAAATGCGCCCTACGGCCGGCCGTAAGTTTTGATAATCTTTTCAACAATATTGGTTGTGGAGGCGCCTTTCGTTTCCGGGATGATGACCACTTTTCCGCCCCACTTCCGCACGGACTGACGCCCCACCACGTTTTCCTCCGACCAGTCGCCGCCCTTGACGATCACGTCCGGCTGAAGGAACTCAATCAGTTCGAGCGGCGTCAGCTCGTCGAAGATCGTCACGTAATCCACCGCTTCCAGGGAGGCCACCACATCCGCCCGCTCCGCTTCGGGCACGAGGGGTCGCTTTTCACCCTTGATGGCCCGCACGGAGGCGTCGCTGTTCAGCGCCAGGATCAGGACATCGCCCGTCTTTCGGGCATCCCGCAGGTAACGGGTGTGCCCAACATGAAGAATGTCGAAACAGCCGTTGGTGAAGGCGATCTTCTTCCCGCCCTGCCGCAGCCGTTCAATCTCTTTTTTCAACTGTTCCCGGGAGAGGATCTTCCCCATACACACGCACCCTTTCTCAGACGGCCCTGGCCAGCGTCAGGACAGCCACCTCGGCCGCCTTGCTTTTCATGAGGATTTCCGCGCATTCCCGAACCGTGCTGCCGGTCGTGTACACATCGTCGACGAGCACGATTCGCTGACCTTCAATCCGTCCGCCGTCGACCACGCCGAAGGCCCCCCGCACGTTGGCCGTTCTGTGGCCCTTTCCCAGCCCGACCTGAGGTTCGGTGTAAATGCGCCTTCGCAGCGACCGGACATCGAGGGGCAGCCCAAACCGTCCGGCGATTTCCCCCGCCAGGATCACCGCCTGGTTGAAGCCCCGCTCCCTCAGCCGCCTCCGGTGGAGCGGCACCGGTACGATCAGCGTGAACGCGGAGATGTCGAACCCGGGGTATCCGCAACGGGCCATCATTCGACCCAGAATCGCCCCGTCGGTGATCCGCCCGCGGTACTTGAAGGCATGGATGGCATCCAGCAGGACGCCCTCGTAGCGGGCGACAGCCCGGGCGGCTGAGAAGGGGGGCGGATCGCGCAGGCATTCGCCGCAGAAATGATCCGTGCCTTCCTCACCGGACAGCGGAATGCCGCAGCGGGGGCAGAGCGGCGACGTGATGTATCGAATCCGCGATTCGCAGGCCGGACAGAACGGCCGGCCCTCCGGCTCGTCGAACACGCTGCCGCAGGCCATGCAGCGGGGCGGGAAAACCACGTCGGCAAGGCTTTTCAGGATTTCCTTCAAGGTCACATTCCCGGATCGAGCGCCGCCAGTTCGGCGCTGTCATCGGAAACATCCATTCGGGGGGCGTCAGGCCAGAGCCGCTCGAGATCGTAGAACTCCCGGGTCGGCTCGTAGAAGATGTGGACGATCACATCGGCATAATCCATCAGGATCCATTTGCCGATCTTTTCCCCCTCGATTCCAAGGGGCAGGATGCCGGATTTTTTCATGTCGTCCCGAATGGCCTCGGCGAGCGCCTGGACCTGGCGGTCGGAAGTGCCGCTGCAGATCACGAAGTAATCGGCAAAGGAGGACACAGCCCGGACATTCAGAATGGTCAGATGCCTGGCCTTCTTTTTCAGCAGGGCATTCACACAGAGCAGCACCCGCTCCTGCCTGTTCCCCTCTTCCGGATTCAATACCCCCTCCTTTTCACCGGTCCTGCGCCGCCGCTTCTCCACGCTTCCCGCCCGGCGCGGACAAATGTTTTTAACCTGTTGTTTTCAATAAT
>JAXDBM010000028.1:0-32223 GCA_034678725.1 Syntrophales bacterium
AATAAGATCAAGGAGTTATCCAAGTGTCGGGTAGCTCCTTTTTCTTTATGCTGCCATTCTCTCCCCATCCTCTCCCCACTTTTATTTTTCCTTACGAAGGGAAATTGTGGACTACAGAAGTTGTGCACCTACAAAGTCGCAATTTTGATATGTAAAAAATGGCGAGGATTACGGAAAGAAATCAGCGAAACTTATTCAATGGTGGGCTTAAAATTATTTTTGGTTACGATCCTGGAATCTGACACAGTCGATGTTGTTGGGCTGATCTTCGCAGTATAAATACAGCAAATAACTTTTTACCGGACCGATCGGCGAATATTTGCTAAAAGTACAAACAGGAAGCTTCCTTTTTATCGTGACCATCTATTTTTCCCCGATGATAACCGGCGATGGTTCACCGGCCGCGTGATCAAACTCCCGAAAACTTGCTTCGGATCTGAGAGCAATTACTTTTTCCAGTACCAAGACTACCTTATTCTGCCGATAAAGAAACAAGGTTCATAGGTCTGACCCGCGGCACGCCGCGCTCCCTCTTTTTGTATGGATAAGAAAAGCATATTGCCCAGTTGCGGTACGATCAGGCGTGGCAACCATCCGAACGCAGCGTAGATATCCTTCAAGAGCCGCTCCGTTTTTCAGTTCTCTCAATTTGAGGCATGCTCTGGACATTCGGATCCACTACTTCCTGTTCAGTTATGCCTGAGTCTGCGTTCGGAGTTTGCGTTTTCATATTAGCTTTCTGCTGTTTAGCCATTATGCGTTTTGCAGCCTTTTCTATCTGTTTCTGCTGCCTTGCTCTTTCTTTATCCCGATTACCAAAGTTGTACATGGACTTTCCCATTTTGAGCTCCTATTTTCTCCCTTTTTCAAATGTTGAAGTATGACTTTAGAATGAAAATAGGCGGTCCAAAACAGCATTTCGTAATGGAGCGCCTATTTCATGGGCGGTTTAATTAACTTAGTACAGTGGTTCATAAATTCGGTTACATATTTACGCAGCCAGTCGTGCTGATGTCAAATGAGCGAGTTTTATTTTGTTGAGTACAAGACTCAGATCGTTTCGGGTGAACTTCCATTCGAAGGGTTTGGCAATCTGTTCGTAATAGCGTTGAAAACCAAGGAGCCGCTCATCGAGCGCCTCCATTGATTTGAAGTCATTTGGTGTGAGCGCTTTTCGCTGAAAGATCGAAAAATAGATTTCGATCTGATTCAGCCAGCTGGCGTGCACCGGAGCATGAACAAGCACCAGATTGGCGTACCGAGATTGCAGTCTTTCAATAGAACGGGCTCCGCGATGGGAAGAACCATTGTCAACAATCCAAAAGACACGCCTCGCTGTGGCATAGGGCGGTTGGCACATCACTTCATCGACAAGGCGACCGAAGGCTGCGATGCCGGTTCTGCGTTCGCACCGCCCGAACACTTTAGCGCGATGCACGTCCAAGGCGGCAATATAGGCCCAGGCACCGCACCGGATGTATTCATGCTCCACTTTCATGGGTGCACTCGGTTGGGCCGGATAGGTGGCGTGTCGACGCCGACGCTCCTGGATGCTGGTTTTTTCATCGGCAGACAGAACGAACTCGTCATCTTGAAGGGGATGTCCTTGCCAAACCCTTTCATAGAGATCCAGGATTCTACCGGCTTTTTCGGCACATTGAGGATCGCGCGGGAAAATCCGGGAACGATAGCGCCAAGGACGAATGGCATCCTCATGAAGCCATCGCCAAATGGTGCTGTCACTGATTGTCGCGGTCAATCCCGATCTTCGAATCTCCCTGCCCAAATCAACAATGCTCCATCGGGAAAGGGGAACTTGATGGGTCGAGGGCAGTTCACAGGCAATCGCCTTAACCTGAACGATGATTTCCCGAGGGAAAAATCGGGGGGCGTCCCGGACGAGGTCGTTCTTCAAGCCCAGGGAGACGTTCTTCAAAGAAACGTTTTCGCCACATGCTGACAACCTTACGGGGCGTATCAAGGCGGCTCGCGATTTCATCGTTGTTGAACCCCTGGGCGGCGAGGAGAATCATCTTGGCGCGTGAAACGGTAAAATATGGTAGCGTATATTTGTTCGCGCGTCTGGTTAACTCTGCCCGCTCTGCCTCCGACAGGACGATCCCATACGGGCTCTCTCTTGGCATATGCAACCTCCTTGGTTGCATATCTGCCATATATGTTTTCCAGAATCAAGGGTAATTTACGTATCCGTAATTATAAAACGTGGTACTTAGCTTAACGTTTTCCACGGCAGGGCCTTTTTTACCCTGAACGACACTCTGACATGAAACGTATCCGAATTTTACCGTCTTCCAAAATCAAGAAGACGAAAGCTACCTATCCCGTCTCGCCCTTTGCTGGAGTCCATCATTCATTATCCGCCTTTTCAGGGTGACGATCACCACTAAGATCCGTGGTTGTCTTTTTCGTCAACTATCCAGTAGGTAGACTCAATAGGCACATCGCAGGATTTCGTCGTCAATGGTGATGCTCAGCAACCATGTCAATGGGCATGCCACAGATCGGTGCCCCTCAAGCAAGGTCCTACAGCTTGCGAACATTCTCGGCAGCAGGGCCCTTGGGACCTTGAACCACATCGAAACTGACACGATCACCCTCGGCCAGCGATTTAAAACCTTCACCCGCTATTGCAGAATGATGCACAAAAAGGTCCTGTCCACTGTCCTGCTCAATAAAACCAAAGCCCTTCCTGTCATTAAACCATTTAACTTTTCCTTCCGCCATTCTGTATCCTCCTTTGTGTTGGTTCCGCTTTGGAAACACGTACATCAATTTGCATGCATTTAGTGATTTCCGGCAATGCAAGATCGCTCCCTCTGCGGGAAATGAACTCAGACAGACACTTCGATCACGTCAATTTATCATGAAACATCGTACATGGTGTCGTGGTGTGTCAATGTAATCAGAAAATCCTTTGAGACGAGCCATTTCTCGATGGGTATCCACATGGATTTAGCTTCCGGATCATCATGGTCAGGATGAAAACGATCATAACGCTCGCAAATGGATTTCTTCAGGAGAATATTGAAGATTTCGCGGGCTTTTTCATTCCTTTCGAGATAATTATCAATTGCATCCTCTTTGATGGTGATCTGAATTTGCCTGGATCTTTTGTTCCTTTTCTTTGAATCGTTTCCGAGGTTCCAGTCGATATGTAGGATATGGTCATTTCCGGAGCATCGTGAAACAATCCATGCATTCCCCGGGAAAATCGGCGTTATCAGTCCGACCCAGTGGTCAAGCAGATCTTCAGCCATGCTTTTCTTGTCCCTCTCGACTCACTGTTCCGATTCGATGATCTTGATCTTGTTGGACCAACCTGACGGATCCGTCCTGACATTCCTGCATTCCTTTTTGTATTGCAGTTTAAAAACAATCCTCCTGGTGTCCTGCCCCTCTTGCTCAACCCTGTACCCGAGCACAGTCCCCCCATAAAAGGAAGGTTCCGTCCGATTCCTGTGGAAATAGATTTCCCCCCCGACAAGCTTTTGAGCTCTATCTTCAGTCAGTTTCCAGGCGCCGCTTTCCCATACGTTATCGTCCAGCTTGACGAAACGATTGACGGGCTCGATGATGTGTATATTCATAGTCTCTTCCTTCCCTTTGAAAAACGCTCTTGCCATTCAAGCGCTGCTTCATTTTCCTCGACCTTTAAAACAAAAAACCCCATCTAATCGGAATAGACAGGGTTTCAGTGTTTTATTTAGCCCCTATGTGGGGTAGAGGTGTCGGAGAGATTAACCCCCTCAGCCTCGCTATGCGATTTCGATTACACCTTCCTCCGTTAATCGCATAAAGTCAAGACAATACTGTGAAGCGCAGCATCAATTCGTCTGCACGCTGTTCGATCGCATGGTTTCCCGCGAGGAAAAGGGAACCCGCCCTCAGCCGAGACAACCGGCGCGGAAGATCTTTCGTCCGGCCATACGGCCAATGTTCAGGGCAACCGTCTGAAACATGGAAGGTTGAGACATGTCCAGCCGTTTCCAGATCGAGGGGATCGAATAAAAGGAATCGTACAGCCATAAAAAGCCCTGGAGGAGTTCTTCCGGGGACATGTTGAGGGGTTGGAAAACGACGTGGTTGGCGTCGTATCTTGCCCAGTCCTTGTGCAACAATCTGCCTTCCGCCTCCATTTTCGTGAAGATTCGGGTGCCGGGCATCGGGGTATAGATGTAAAAATTGGCCCCGGATACCCGGTTTTCCTCACAGAAGGCCAGGGTGTCGCGGAAGGTGTCTTGATCGTCATGATCCATTCCGAGCATAAACGAACAAAGAACGTTCATCCCCCGGTCGCGGAAGGTGCGGATCGCGGCGGCATACTCATCCACCTTGTTGATCTTCTTGCCCGCATCCCGAAGATTCTTCAGGTTGATGGATTCGATGCCGATAAAAAGCCAAGAGAGCCCGCTGGCCGCCGCCAGGTCGAGCAGATCGGGATTTTTGGCCATCGTGATGCTCCCCTGGCTGATCCAGTTTTTTTTCAGCGGGATCATGGCCCGGAAAAGTTCCCGGGCGTATGCGGGATTGCCGCAGATATTGTCATCCACAAAAACCACATGATTGTGCGGCATGGTGGAAAGCTCTGCAATGACTTCGGCCACGGGGCGAAAACGGTAAGATTTGCCCCAGTATTGGGTAACGGAACAGTAATCGCAGTCATAGGGGCAGCCCCGGGATGCCATGATGGTGTTGGGGAAGGAATAGGCCCCTTCCTTGAGAAGGTTCTGCCTGGACATGGGAAGTCCTTTGAGGTCGTGTCTCACCGTTGATATGTAACGGGATTTCAAGTTTCCTGCCAGCATATCTGCTTCCAGGTCTGGCCAGACGGTTTCCACCTCACCGATCACGACGGCATCAGCATGGCCACCCGCCTCATCGGGAAAGAAGGAAGGATGAAGACCACCCAGAATCACCGGGATGCCACGATTTCTGAAGCAGTCGGCAATCTCATAAGCCCGGTATGCCTGCGGAGTGATGGCCGTAATGCCGATGAAGTCGGCGTCAATATGATCGGGAAGATCTTCGATGTCCTCATCATGAATGGTTACCCGGAAGCGCTCTACGGCCAGCCCGGCCAGCAGCGGAAGCGTCAGGGGGGCAATGGAGGACTTTCGCCTTCGCTTATTCCCGAAACGATTTTTGTTGGGGGCCGGGTGGATCAACACCAGGTGCGGTTTCAAGGGACGAATCTCCTTTTCAAGCCTGCTTTGTAATTTTTGCTTTCAACGGGTTAGTCATTCCAAATGGAAGATATCAATTACACTCATAAAAAAACCTCGCTATCCGTTGAGATACGAGGTTACATTTTTCTTCCCAGCATCACCCCAAATAAAGGGTCTGGTCAACTGTTAACCCGATAGGAATGCCTCAATGATAGATTGCGAATTACGCATTGACTTCCCAAAAAGTCAAGAAAATGTTTCGTTGAACACTATTTGTAAGGTTGAATGTCCATCGAAGTTTCCGAAGGCGTGACTTCAGGGAGGAGCGGCCACAGACACTATCTCTGAAAAGCAAGCTCAATATTCTGCACGTTTCAATCCGTTATCATTGGCCTTGACCAACCTCCCAATCTCTCACTTTGCACGTGTAATACGTAACCACAACTTCCTCCTACCTGGCATCCGGCATTTTCTGCAAGGACACGCTTTTTCATCAGATAGGTGACCCGTCCATGTCCCGGAAAAAAAATCATGCCTCCGGTTGCATGCAGGCCGTACCCTCTTTTTTCCCGCCAGTCAGTGGAAGGGTGGTGGGGGTACTCCATAGTGATTTGACCAGGGGGTGGCTTTGAGGCTCCCTACGCCCACGTCGCGCCCCATGCGGGCGCGTGGATTGCCGCCCTTAAAGAGATTACCCGGCCTAACGGCCAATCTCCTGGGATGCCGGGGTTTGACCCCCCTGAACGCCGAGGCGGCCTCCCGTACCGAGACCACCCTTGACGGTTTGCGCCCTGTAATTCCGAACCGCCCGGACAAGCTTGTTGTAAGAATCCATAAAAGCGGCCGTGAGAATCTTTCCTTCCGGGGTGTTGGTGTAACCGCCCGCGCCATGGCCCACAGAGCTGCCGAGCAATCCTCCCGCAATGTTGAAGTCCCAGTTTTGAGCGCTCCCCTCGGCGGCGGCCAACTGCACGCTGGATCGATTGTCCACCAGAATGAGCGTCGTGGCTGCTTCGTTCGATTTCAGGCCACCCGCTATGGCGCCGAAAACCCTGCCGGCCCTCGGTCCCATCAGACCTCCCAGGGCGCCGCCTACACCGCTGGTGCCCTTCTGGCTGAAGTTGATCGACGGGCTCATCGTGTAATCGGCGGCCACCATCTGCCCTTTGCCGAATCCGCTGCCCCGGCGCATCTCGCCGGTTTGCTCAAGGGCCCGCTCCTGCATCAGACTGCCCATGGCGCGGCCCCGCTCCACGACGACAAAACAGTTCGACTGCTGAACCATCATGCGCAGCACGGGCACCGTTGATCCCAGCTTGTAATGCGAATTCAGATATCCATACCATGATGCGCCCTGATCCTCCACGACCGCCAGGGTGCCGAGCGATTCACTGCACCGCTCGAGCTGGTTGCTGGCGCCCTCCGCCGCGGCGCCGCCGGCCGCTCCGGTGGCTACGGTGCCCGACCCACCCAGCACGGGTTCCGAGGCGCCGCACTCGCCCAGTCCCATCACAATCGCCAGCATGACGCAAACGCACCATGCGGACAGGCTTCCAACCACTTTCCGTCGTTTTGTTTTCACCCCTCCACACCCCCTTATCGGTAATTCCTTCTCTCTTGCCGAAATCATACCCCTGACAAACGGGATCGTCAACTTTTCGGAAAATGCTTGCACAATCGTGGAACGCATCGAATCTGCCGTTGCGATTGTGATCCACTGCCGTGACAGCGCTTCCTCGTCACCCCGGAAACTTTGCCTCCATCAGCCTGGCCCCGATCAAGCCGAGAAACATGCTGCAGGCAAGGCACCCGGCGCTTAGGAGAATGATCGCAACATCCATGCCGACGCCCTGAAGCGGTCTGGCCTGAATGACGACCAGCAGCAGGAGAGACAGAACGAAAAACAGACTGCCGATGACGATCTTTCGCATCAGGATCGGCGTCGTATATCGGCGAAATCGCGTTTTTCCATCCAGCATGCCGGACAGGAAGGCGCCGACCAGCGTAAAGGGGAGACAGACTGCCAGGATCCCGATCGTGATCACCAATTCGCTCCGCAAAGGCCCGCTCATGAACGGAGCAATCACCGCAAAGAACAGCAGGAAGAAGGCGAAGGCCTGGGGCGCATGGACGATGACGGGATGAATGTGCCGGTCCAGAATCCGCTTTCGCTGCTCGGAAACCCTGTCGACATAAGGCTCAAACATCTTGCTCGGGACGCCGCAGGCCGGACAGACTTCACCCAATTTTCGAGCCTCCATAACGAATCCGCAGGCCTTGCACTTCACCCATGTCTTCATGGCCGTTTCTCCCTCCTCTGTTCACCCCATTTCTGCAGCCCCGCATCCTGCAAAGCAGAACCCCGCTCCCGTCGATGAATCCGATCCGGATCGGAATTTCTCAGAACCCCATCCAGCGCGTGTTCGTATCCAGAGATTCCCGTCCGCTCGCCAAGGCGTTTGCCGGGAAGTCCCAGTCCGGGTATCCGACGGCAATGGCAATGATGATCTTCTTGTTTTCCGGTATCTTCAATTTTTCTCTCAGGACTTCCGGGTACAGAACCCCCTGATCCTCGACGCAGGTGCCGAGACCGAAGTGCAGTGCGGCCAGGCAAACCGTCTGCATGGCGGCCCCGAGATCGAGCAGCGGCCCGATATCACTCAACGACCGGTCCGTCAAAAGAAGAATGGCCGCCGGAGCGTCGAAGAAGCGGAACCCCCTTTCCAGCCACGCCGCCCTTTTCGCCTGATCCTCTCTCTGGATGTCCATCCGTTCGAAAATCTTTTTGGCCAGTTCGACCTGCCGGCCTCTGTAGACGCTGTCATTCGACCAGCTGACCACTTCGTGATCCGGGTGCATCGGCTCTTTCCGGTTCAATTTGTCGACGATCTCCGCCCGGATCCCCTTCAGGACGTCGCCCCCGACGACGACGAACTCCCAAGGCTGGGTGTTCATCGCCGAAGGCGCCCGGCACGCCGCTTCAAGGACCCGGGTTAAAACATTTCTTGACACCGGATCGGGTTTATACCCCCTGATGCTCTTTCGCTGATAAATCGCTTCGATGACATTCATTATGCCCCTCCTGGATGCAATCGATTTCATTCGAATGGACGCCGTGCCGATGGGGGAACCGTTCCCCGCTTTCCGGGCAAGGCCGCCGCTGTTTCATTGCAGGATCTTGATGAAGCTGGCATGGGAAACCCACTTCCAGCCGTCTTCCGTCTGGTGGAAGACACTGAGCCTGCATGTCGGTTCGGATGAGGTCGGCTTTCCGTCGATGAACTCTTCCGCGGATACGATGTAGGACACAACCAGTATGGTGTCGCTCATGGTGATCTTGAACTTGCTGAGCCGGTAATTGCCGAGATTGATCCGCTTGAGCAGTTGCATCTCCTGGCTCTTGTTTCTCGCTCCGTCGTGGTGGACGGATTGAAAGGCGGGATGAATCATGTTTTCGACTTTGTCCCAGTTCTTGTCTTTCATTGCGGTAAACAATTCCGTCACCAGTTTTTCTCCGATGCTCGCCATGACAATCTCCTTTCAAAAAAATTCAGCCGCGGGGGATCTCCTTCATCGTCCGAAGATAAAGCCGGGTCAGCTCCCGGTACTGCTCGACGCCCAGGGTCACATAGGATTCCAGTTCCGGGGACACGTCCCGGACGACTTTTGCGGGGTTCCCCATCGCAAGTTTCCCCTCGGGGATGCGCATACCCTGAGGCACGAGCGATCCCGCCGCGATAACGACGCCCCGCTCACAGACAACCTTCTGCAGGAGCACCGCACCCATCCCGACTACGCACCGGTCGTGGAGCGTCACATCATGGAGAACCGCATTGTGGCCGACGATCACGTTTCTGCCGATGACCACCCGGTCTCCCGGCGTCACGTGGACCGTCGCATTGTCCTGGATGCTGGAGCCGTCGCCGACCGCGATCGGACCGAAATCGGCGCGAATGACGGCGCCGGGCGCGACATGGCACAAGCTGCCGATCGTAGCGTCGCCGATGACGACGGCATCGGGGTGGATGAAGGCGTCTGCAGCAATGACCGGCCTCTTTCCCGCAAATTCATAGATGGGCATGCTGTTCCTCCGGCGCATCCTTCGGGGGCCGCGGCTTTTCGCCGCCGGAATCATCCCTGCGGCGATGATTTCTGAATATCGAGAATTCTTTTTCTCAAGACGATGTTGTTGACGTGTTTCATGGCATCCATCTCACCCCCGGGCAACGTGGAATTCGACGACGACCGGATAATCTCTGAGAAGGTTTCCATGCTCGTCTCCTCTGTCTTCATGAATGCAGCCGAAACCCGTTCTCTCGATTTTGCCGGTTCAGGATAGAGAATCAGGCGATGGAAGTCAACGCAATAAGCACTCAACATTTGATCTTCCCATATCTTTTTGCTATGGGGTGGCCTCGTGAAGCGTGCGTCCCGGCAAATGACGCGGGATTTGGATCAATAGGTGCGGACATGGAAGCAATGGAAAAATTCAAGCTCACAGGCCGGGTCGCCGTCGTGACCGGCGGGAGCATGGGACTGGGTCGGGCGATGGCGGTCGGACTGGCGGGGGCCGGCGCCCGGGTCGCCGTCGTGAGCAGGACGAAGAAGCTGATCGCGGAAACCGCGGCGGAGATCGTCCGGAAAGGCGGCGACGCGATCGCCGTTGCGGCCGACGTGACCCGGGAAGATGACATCGAAGGCATGGTGGCGGAGGTCTGCGGGAAATACGGGACCGTCGACATCCTCGTCAACAATGCCGGGATCGGGGGCTCGGGGAAATCGGTGGCCCTGAGCACCGAGGCGTGGGATCGCATGATGAACACCAACGCAAAGTCCGTTTTCCTGGCATCCAGGGCCGCCGGCAGGTTCATGATCCGGCAAAAGCGCGGGAAGATCATCAACGTCAGCTCCGTCCTCGGCAAGGGGGCGCTGCCCTACAGCCTGCACTACGGCGCTTCGAAGGCCGCGGTCATCCACATGACGAAGACCCTTGCCCTCGAGTGGGCGCCTTTTCACATCAACGTGAACGGGATTGCGCCGGGGTGGTTCCTGACCGACATGACAAAGGACCAGCAGCAGGGCGAAAGCGAGAAATTCCTTCTCGGCAAAATACCTTTCGGCCGGTTCGGAAAGCCGGAGGAGATCGTCGGCCTGGCGGTATTCCTCTCGTCGCCGGCATCGGACTACATCACCGGACAAACCGTGTTCATCGACGGCGGGTACTCGATCTGAAGCGGGACTCGGGAAGCCGGGCACGGGCAACTTGGCATCGAAAGGGAGAAATGGGCATGAATCCGGAGGATTTCCAGGACATTCGCTACGACAGGGAAGACAGCGGCATCGTGACGGTTACCCTGAATGTCCCGAAGCGGAAGAACGCGCTGAGCGCCTACACCTGCCTGGAGCTGTGGTGGGCCGTGGACGCCATGGAAAGGGACGACCGCGCCAAGGTGATGATCCTCACGGGCGCGCGGGATCCGGATTCCGCCGATCCGGCGAAGGAGGCTTTTTGCAGCGGCGGCTACTTCAACCCGGCGGCGATCGAAGCCCTCAGCGCGGAGACGAAGGGCCAGATCGATTTCACGGACATCGCCCAGAAGAAGCTCACCCTGAAGATGTGGCAGTTCGACAAACCCGTCATCGCCGCCGTGAACGGGCTCGCCGTCGGGGGCGGCTTCACCCTCTGCCTGGCCGGCGCCGACTTGATCTACATGTCCGAGCATGCCTGGGCCTCGCTGCCCTTCGTCGGCCTCGGCCTCATCCCCGAACTGGCTTCCAGCTACCTGCTGCCCCGGCTCCTCGGCATGCAGCGCACGAAGGAAATCTGCTACTTTTCGGAACGGATTCCGGCCCGGGAGCTTCTCAAGCTGGGGCTCATCAACCGGGTGCTGCCTCACGACCAGTTGATGCCCTTCTGCCGGGACAGGGCGCTGAAGCTCGTCGCTCCACAGGGGGCGGAGCTGGCTGTGCGCGCCGCCAAGCGGATTCTCCACAAACCCTTCATCGACGCCGTCGCCGCGGCCCTCGACCGGGAAAACGAGGCGCTGAACCGGGGCGTCGCGACGGCCGACTTCCGGGAGGCCTTTACGGCCCGAATGGAAAAGCGTCCCCCGGTGTTCCGGGGCCGCTGAGAGCCGGCGCTTCGCATATTTTGTCTTGACAAGCAGGCAGGGCGCTTCGCATATTCGTCCGGGTGAAAATTTTTTCTTTGAAGGAGGCGGCTATGGTTCGCACCGGCTCGACAATCCTCTGCCTCGCGCTGATGTGCATCCTGTTTTCGCACATCCC
The DNA here is from genome assembly GCA_034678725.1 of Syntrophales bacterium. Lineage (GTDB taxonomy): Bacteria > Desulfobacterota > Syntrophia > Syntrophales > Fen-1087 > JAXDBM01. The sequence continues at coordinate 11,475 of JAXDBM010000028.1, forward strand.
CGCGCACGCGCAGGAAACGCTGAATGTTCAGGTCCGGAAGGGGGAGCTTCGCGCCACGCCCTCCTTTCTGGGCAAGATCGTGGCGCGGGTGGCCTACGGCGACCGGGTTGACGTGACGGAAAAGCGCGGCGCCTGGCGAAAGGTGTCGCCCAGCGGCGGAAAAATCCAGGGATGGATCCACGACTCGGCGCTCACGTCAAGGCGGGTCGCGCTTCGGGCCGGCCAGTCCAGTGTCCGGACCGGCGCCACCCGGGACGAACTGGCCCTGGCGGGCAAGGGGTTCAGCGAGGAGGTGGAGGCGTCGTACCGGAAGGAAAACCGCAAGCTCGACTACACCTGGATCAACCGGATGGAAACTTTCGAGGTCACACCCGACCAGATGCGGAATTTCCTCGTTCAGGGGAGCGTCACGCTCCCCCGGGAAGGAGGCAGGCCATGATCACGAACGGATGGAGGGCGGGCCTGATTCTGGCTGCGGCCCTGATGCTGCCGGCCTGCGCGGCCGTCGAGACGGCAACCACCGTGGCCACCACGGTCAGCGAGCAGGCGGGCGTCATCAGCCCCGGGCAGGGAAAGGCGATCCGCACCGGCACGGCGGCCGTATCCCGAAGCCTGGAGGACTTCACACCGGAACAGGAATACTACATCGGCCGGGCCGTCGCGGCCGCCGTCCTTTCGAAATACCCGGCCTACGCGAACACGGCGGTCAACCAGTACGTCAACACGCTCGGCCAGACGCTGGCGGCGGCCTCGGACAAGCCGGAGATCTTTGCCGGCTACCATTTTCTGGTCCTCGACTCCGACGACATCAACGCCTTCGCCACACCGGGGGGCCACATCTTCGTCACCCGGGGCCTGATCCGCTGCTGCAGGACGGAAGACGCCCTGGCGGCCATCCTGGCCCACGAAATCGGACATGTCCAGCTGCGGCACGGAATGCAGTCCATCGAGAAGGCGCGGATCACCGAAGCGCTGACGGTCCTCGCCCGGGAAGGCGCGACAACCCTCGGCTCCCGTGAAGTCGCCCAGCTGACGCAGACCTTTTCCGGCGCGATTTCCGACATCGCCCGCACCCTGATCGAAAGGGGCTATTCCCGCGCCTTCGAATACCAGGCCGATGAGGCGGCTGCAGCCCTGGCCCGGCAGGTCGGCTACAACCCGGGCGGGCTGATCGACATGCTGACCGTCATGGACGGGAAACTCAGGCCGGGCGGGCTGGACTTCGCCAAAACGCACCCCGCGCCCCGGGACCGGATCGACGAGGTCCGCGGGCGCGGCGGGGATTTCCCGCCCGCGGCGACGCCGAAGGAGCGGCAGGATCGCTTCCTGAAGGCCGTCGGACGAATCTGAGCGGTTCCCGCTGAACCGCCGGCAGGAGCAGGGTCATCGTGAAGATTCCCTCCGGTCTTGCAAAAAAACTGGCGCTGGGCCTGGCCGCCGGGATGGCCGGCGCGGCCGTGGCGCTGTTCCTTTTCCTGCCGGGCTGGCTGGATGCCTGGGAGGCCAAGACCTGGGACTGGCGGGTGGGCGCCATGGCCCGGCCCGCAAAAACCACCGACAAGATCCGCATCATCCTCCTCGACCAGAACAGCCTGGACTGGGCCAGGGAGGAAAACGGCCTGGCCTGGCCCTGGCCCCGGGAAGTCTACGGTTCGATCATCCGCTACTGCCAGCGCGCCAGCGCCAGAACGCTGGCCTTCGACGTGCTTTTCACGGAGCCCTCCCGGTACGGCGTCGACGACGACCGGGCCTTCGCCGCCGCAATCCGCGATTTCCGGCGCTTTGTCGCAGCCGCCACCCTGAGCCGGTCCGAGGGCGGAGAACGGAAATGGCCGGCCTTCGCCCCGGAGCCGGAGATTCGGGTGCTCGGCCTCGACCAGTGGCTGCTGAACAGCGGCGGCGAGGGCGTCGCCTTCCCCCGTGCCACCTTCCCCGTGCCGGAGGTGTCCGCCGCCGCCGGCATCCTCGGCGATGTTCACCTGAACCCGGACCGTGACAACGTCTACCGGCGGGCCGCGCTCTTTCGCGTCTTTGACGGCCGGGTCCTGCCCTCGCTCGCCCTGGGAAGCTACCTTGCCGCGCAGCCCGAGGCCACGCTGAAAATCGCCGGGAAGATTCTGACTGTCGGCGACCGGCAGGTCCCCGTCGACCGGCACGGGCAGGCGATCCTCAATTTCCGGGGCCTCGCGGGGACGCACAAAACCTACAGCGCCGCCGCTGTCATTCAGAGCGAACTCCGAATGAGGCAGGGAGAAAAACCGGTGATCGAAGACCCGGAGGCCTTCAGGGACGCCCACGTGCTGTTCGGCTTCTCCGCCCCGGGCCTGTTCGACCTGCGCCCCACCCCCGTTTCCGGCGTCTACCCGGGCGTGGAGATCAACGCCACGCTGCTCGACAACCTGCTGGCCGGCGATTTCATCCGGCCCGTCCCTGCCGCGGCCGTCATCGGCATCACCCTGCTGATAGCGCTTCTGGCGGGGCTCGCAACCTCCGCCGTGTCCGGCATCCTCAAAAGCGCCGCGGTGTACGCCTTCTTCATCGCGCTGCCGGCCCTCCTCTGTCTGGCGGCCTACCGCGAAGGCTTCTGGCTGCCGCTGGCCGTCCAGGAGACGGGCGTGGTCTTCACCCTGTTCAGCGCCGGCCTCATCTATTACACCACCGAGGGCCGCCAGAAGATGTTCATCAAAAACGCCTTCCGGCAGTATCTCAGCCCGGCCGTCATCGAAGAGCTGATCCGGCATCCCGAGCACCTGAAGCTGGGCGGGGAACGCCGCACGCTTTCCATTTTCTTCTCCGATCTGGAAGGGTTCACCGGCATTTCCGAAGGGCTGGAGCCGGAAGCGCTGACGGCCCTTCTCAACGAGTACCTGTCCGCCATGACCGACATCATCCACGAGGAGGGCGGAACCATCGACAAATACGAGGGGGATGCCATCATCGCATTCTGGAACGCCCCGCTCGATCAGCCCGACCATGCCCGCCGCTGCGTCCGGGCCGCGCTGCGCTGCCAGGCCCGTCTGGCGGAGATGCGCCCCGGGTTCCGGGAGCGACTCGGCCGGGATCTGAAAATGCGGATCGGCGTCAACAGCGGTCCGGCCATTGTCGGGAACATGGGCTCCCGGACCCGTTTCGACTATACGATGATCGGCGACGCCGTAAACCTGGCGGCGCGTCTGGAGGGCATCAACAAGCAGTACGGGACCTATTGCATCGTCTCCGGGGCAACGGTGGAGGGAATGGAGGGCGCCTTCCCCGTGCGCGAGCTGGCGAGGGTCGCCGTCGTCGGACGCAGGGAGCCGGTCACCGTATACGAGCCTTTTCTGCCGGATGACTACGAGCGCAGGCGGGACCAGCTCGTCCGGTTCGCGGGGGGGCTGGCGCTCTTTTACCGGGGCGATTTCCGCGCCGCGGAGACGGCCTTTGCCGGGCTCGCCGAGGCCGATCCGGCCGCGCGCGCCTACCGGTCCAAATGCCGTCAGCTCATCGATGAGCCCCCGGCGGACTGGCAGGGCGTGTGGGTGATCACGACCAAGTGACGGGCGCTGCCCCGCGGCACGCGGTTTTCACAGCGGCTCCCGGCGACCCTTCAGCGTGATCACGGCCAGGGAAATCAGAGCCAGCAGGGCGAGACAGAGCTTCCAGGCAAAATCGTAGGAGCCCGTCCGGTCGTAGATGAAACCGCCCAGCAGCGGTCCGAGGCTGCCGGCGGCCACCACGAAAAACGTCAGCATGCCGTAGGCCGTCCCGAGCACCCGGGAGCCGAACCGGTCCGCCAGCAGGTAGGGCATCACGGTGGCGATGGAACCGTAGCCGAAGCCGAAGCACAGGGCGTAGCCGTAGAGGCCGTAGAGGGTCCGGAACTGCATCAGAATGACAATCCCCAGGGCCATCGCGGCGAAACCGCCGCAGGCGGAATACTTGGCATCCCGGATCCGGTCGCTGAGCCACCCGAAGAAGTAGCGTCCGGCGATGCTGCCCAGCCCGATGAGGCTGAGCGAGGCGTCGGCGCGCAGGCGCTCGATTCCCTGGTCGGTTGCATAGGCCACCTGGTGGACGAAGGCCAGCATCTCCGCCATCACGGCGATGCTGAAGCAGAAGGCAAGGGTCCAGAAGCGGGAATCCCCGAAGAAGCTGGCGTACGAAACGGCGGAGGCCGGTTCCAAACCCGATCCCTGGCCCGCCCCCACGGCGGAAACCGCCGCGGGGGCCTCCCCGTCGGTCGCCAGCCCGTAATCCTCGGGCCTTGTCCTGCCCATGAAGAATTGCGCCAGGGGAATGGCGACGAGCAGGACCAGAATGCCGAGGACGGCAAAGCCGGCCCTCCAGCCGTACCCCTTTACCGCAAAGCCGGCGACAAAGGGGAGGATCATGGTTGCCGCGCCGATGCCGATGGACGCAATGCCGATGGCGACGCCGCGCTTCCGCACAAACCACTTCCCGACATAGGAATTGCAGACGACCACGCCGAAAAAGGACGCGCCGGCGCCGCAGAGGATGCCATAGGTGAGGTTGAACTGCAGCGGTGTCCGGACGACGGACATGAGGAGGAACCCCGCGCCCAGCGCGCATGCGCCCAGCGTGATCAGCCACCGCGGGGCCATGCGGTCGAGCAGACGGCCGGAGACGATTCCTCCGGCCGCATAGGACAGGATCATCAGCGACGCCCCGACGGAGATCACCGAGCGGGACCACTCCAGATCCAGGGCGATGGGCCGGACAAAAATGCCGAAGCAGTAGCGCGAGCCGTAATTGATCCCCATGGTCAGAAAGGCCGCGCCGACGATATACCAGCCCCAGTAGACCTTTCCACCGCCTGTCTGTCCTCGTTCCATCGGCGCCTCACGCCGTGGGCCGACCGGATGGGGGGCCGTCATCATCCGCCGATCTTGCCTTCCGACTTCAGGGAGGATTTCAGTTCCTTCTTGAGGACCTTGCCCAGGATGTTCTTGGGCAGCGCCGCGCGGAAATCAACGTATCTCGGGACCTTGTAGGAGGCCATGCTGGCCCGGCACCACTCCCGAAAGACCTCCTCCGTCAGCGTCTGCCCCGGGCGAAGGACCAGGCAGGCCAAGACCTCCTCTCCGTAGATCGCGTCGGGCACGCCGACCACGGCCGCCTCCATCACCTGGGGATGGCGATGGATGACGCCCTCCAGCTCCCGGGGATAGATGTTCTCCCCGCCCCGAATGATCATTTCCTTCTTCCGGTCCACGATGAAGAGGTAGCCGTCCCCGTCCCGGAAGGCCATGTCCCCCGTGTGGAGCCACCCGCCGCGCAGGGTCTGCGCCGTCTCTTCCGGCCGATTCCAGTATCCCTTCATCACATGGCCGCCGCGGATGCAGATTTCCCCCACCTCGCCCGGGGGCACTTCCTCGTCCCGCTCGTCCAGGAGCCGGATCTCGCTATCCGCGAAGGGAATCCCGATGGAACCGATCTTCCGCACGCCGTCGATGGGGTTGGCCGTGGCGCCGGCGGTGCTTTCCGTGAGCCCGTACCCCTCGATGATGATCATGTTGAAGGCCTCCTCGAACCGGCGGATCGCCTCCACGGGCATCGGGGCGGCCCCGCACACGCCGTACCGGAGGGACGACAGGTCCAGCCCCTCGTGGCCCGGCGTGGCAAGTAGGATCTGGTAGACCGTCGGCACACCGCTGAAGATGCTGACGCGGTATTTCGCGACGCACTCCCAGAATTCCGAGGCGGAGAAGTTCCGGCGCAGGATGATCTGGGAGCCCATCGACAGCGGAGACGTCCCGGTGATGACCAGCCCGTTGACATGAAACAGGGGAAGGAAGCACAGAATAACGTCCTTCTCGTCAATATTGGCAAGCAGGCTCGCCTGCCGGGAGTTGGTCAGGATATTCCCGTGCGTGAGCAGAACCCCCTTGGGATTGCCCGTCGTCCCCGAAGTGTAGACGATGGTGGAAACGTCATCGGGATCGATCCGCACGGGGGGCGGCGCAGCCGCCTCCGCCATCACTTTTTCAAAGGAGAGGAACCGGTCGTCCGCGGGCTCCCGCTCGATGACGTGCTTCAGGGCGGGCGTCCCGTCGAGGATCCGGTCGATGTGCGCCCGGTAGCCGTGATCGAAGAAAAGGGCCACCGCGCCCGAGTCGTTCAGCAGGTACTGAATCTCGCCGGTCTGCCACCAGCAGTTCACCGGCCCGGCAATGCCGCCGATCTTGATGATTCCGAAATAGGCGTAGTAGAACTCCGGAGCGTTGTCCATGAGGAGGCACACCCGGTCTCCCTTCCGCACGCCCAGCCGGTGAAGGGCGCCGGCCACCCGGCTGCTCTGTTCGTCCAGCTCCCGGTAGGTGATGTCCCGCTCGTAGTAGCGGATGGCGATTTTGTCTTTGTGGCGCCGGGCCTGGGTTTCCACCATGTCCCGAATGTTTTCGAATTCGCTTTTCATTCTTTTCTCCCCGCCGTCCGGATTGGATTCCGGTCCCGGCATCAAATGCGCAGGGCGTCGATTCCCCCGAGAATGAAATCGACCAGTTCCCGGCTGACCTCCTGCAAATCGCCCGAACGGTCCTGCCAGATGATGAACTGATAGGCAATCCGTTCGTACATGCCCCCGATGCAGGTGGCAATGATCTCCGGAGTCAGGCCGCTGCGGAAGCGGTACCCTTTCGCGTCCCGCAACAGCTCCACGGCGCTCTGCAGATCCGCGATCAGTTGCTTGTGCATCTTCTCCCGGTGCGATTCCACTAGATTGCTCTTCCCCACGGACTCCCGGTACAGGATGGCGATCTTCTCCGGATGCCTTCGGCAGAACTCCGTCATGAAGGCGATGCCCGACCGCCGAATCCCCTCATGGGGGTTCTCCGCCATCCGGAACTCCGCGCCGATCAGACTCCTGATTTCATAGGCGATCTCGTCCATCAGGTGAACCAGGATGTCTTCCTTGTTCCGGAAGTTGAAATACAGCGTTCCCGTGGAGACCTCCGCCTCGTCGGCAATCCGCTCCATGCTGGCATGGTTGTACCCCTCCGAGGCAAACAGGCCCATCGCCGCCTTCAGAATCAAGCCGCGGCGCTCTTCCTTTTCCCGTATTCTCCGCTGTGCGGCCCTCGACAGGTGGTTTTTATCCCTTTCCTCCATTCCCGAATTCTCCCAGATCGTCTTGACGTCGCTTTCCTCATGGAGCCGGCGCACGTCCGATGCCCCGCTCCTCCGCAATGATGTCCAGGACCGCTTCCCTTGTCGGCGGCGGGCCCTCCCGGCGGTCCGGCAAGGCCCGCAGGGAAATCGCGCCGACGGGGCATCGGTTCACGCAAAGGCCGCACCCGATGCACCGCTTTTCCAGGACTTGCCGGACATCCCCGTCCTCCGCAATGGCTTCCATGGGACACCCATCGGCGCAGGCGCCGCAGCCGGTGCAGGCATCCCGATCGATGGCGGCCTGATAATAGGACAGCATGTAACGCGCCGGGCTTTTCAGTTTCCGGATGTTCCGGAGCGTGGGACAGCAGCAGGTGCAGCAGCAGCAGAGCGTCTCCAGTTTGCGGGCGTTGCTGCAGGTCAGCACGAGGCCGCTCTCTTCCGCCCGGTCGAGGACCCGCAGGGCCTCGTCGGCGCCGATGGATCTGCCGTAGCCGTTGTCGATGTAGAACCGGGCGAAGTCCCCAAACATCAGGCAGACTTCCCGCGGCTTTTCGCATTTGTGCCCCAGCAGTTCCTGCTCCTTCTTGCAGATGCAGGGGGCGAGCGAGATCACGGTCTCCTTCCGGACAATCTCCCGGATCCGGTTGTAGGGCGCGACCTGCGCATTGTCCGGCAGCGAGGATTCGACGGGGATGACCCGGTACTGGCTGGTGAGGCGGGCCGACGACAATCCGATATAGGGCAGATAGGCCTCGAAGAGCTCGCACAGTTCGCGGTCCAGCCGGTTGACCTGGAACTCGTAGAGCCCGATGACAAAATGATAGGCCTGGTACAGCCGCCGGCCTTCCCGGCAAATCCTGAAAATCAATCCCCTCGCCGCCAGCGCTTCCACCTTTTCAGGCAGTTCGCCCTCGTCGATCCCGGTCCGTTTTGAAATGTCGGACACCGTTTCGGGCCTGTCGGTCAGCTTCATGACCAGTTCCGCATCTTCCGGCGAGAACATCTTTTTCAGCAACCTGATTTCCACGCCGTCCGGTGTCTCGGGAAAACCGGAGGGAAGCCTGTCGAGGAATCGCCTCAGCCTGCCATACACATCTTCATCCATCCCTCGTCTCCCCTGCCCCGAAGCTCGCGAACCGAATCCGAGTTTTTCGACTGACTACAGAAAGAACCGTTCCCCGTCAATCGAATAATGCCCTTCCCGCCGATTGATACACCCCGTTGAATCCGCTTGAATATTTTTTAGCTTTTTAAACAGATGCGCCCGGATTCGGATTTCCCCTGGGTGATTCATGAACTCCGGCCCGGCAGAAACCGAATCCTGAATCTTTCTTGTAATTTGATTACAATTATAACTTGACATATTATTTTCGAATGTGATTATAACAACATTCGAACTGAAAATAAAGCCTTTTGTAGCAGATGATGCAGGAGCGCATGTTTTCCGAACCCCCCCCTTGGTGACTGTATAACAGCGGCTTCGATTTAAAAAATCCCTTCGGGAAAATACCGCAAAGATGATTGTGCCGCCGATTCAGCGTTCCGTCATCATGAGTCTTTCAAAGCACGACCCGACAGATACATAAATTTTCAGCAAGGGAGGACAGAAAAATGATTCTGAGAGACTTGTTCAAGAAACATGCGAGGGAGATTCCGAACGACGAGGCGCTCGTCTTCAAGGAGAGGCGGATCACCTACAAGCAGTACGACGAGATGACCGACCGGGTGGCCATGGGCCTTCTGAAACTGGGCGTTCAACACGGCGAGCGGATCGGGATCTACGGCCCCCTGTGGCCGGAAATCGTCATCGCCCACTTCGGGGCGACGAAGATCGGGGCCATCGGCGTCCCCATGAGCGTGCGGACCACGCCGCCGGAACTCAAGTTCTTCGTCAACGACTCGGAAATCTCAGTCCTGTTCATGCCCAGCGGCTTCATGGGCGCCGACTTCCTGGCAAACCTGGAAGCCGTCCGCAAGGAGATGCCGACGTTGAAGCACGTGGTGTGCTTCGACAGGGAAGCGGACGGAATCCTGCTGTGGGAAAAATTCCTGACGGAGCCGGATGCCGCGACGCTGCAAAAGGCGGCCGACGCCGTCCAGGAGGACGATTCCGCCCTGTTCATCTACACGTCGGGGACGACGGGCGTCCCCAAGGCGGCCCAGTTGACACATAAAAATCTGATCGTCTATACGAATGCCCAGATCGAATGCATGGATTACCATCGCGGCCACAGCATCGTCCTGAACCTCCCCTTCAGTCACGTCGGCGGAGCCGTCATGGGCATCACCGCCAATCTCAACGCCGGCAACAAGGTCGTCATGATGGACGTCTTCAATCCCGAGGAGACCCTTCGCCTGGTCTCGGAGGAGAAGGCAACGACGCTGGGTCAGGTGCCCGCCATGTACGCCATGGAGCTTGCCCATCCCAACCTGAGCAAGTACGACATCAGCTCGCTGAAGATCCCCATCGTCTCCTCCCAGCCCTGCCCCTCGGAGCTGATCTCCGCCTTCAAGAGGATTGTCGGCATCATCCCGCTCAACGCCTACGGCCTGACGGAGTGCACCGCCGCCATCACCTTCACCCACCAGGAAGACGGCGAGGAGAAGCTGACCTATTCCGTGGGGAAGCCGATTTCGTGCATCGAGATGGTCCTCAAGGACGATGACGACAACATCGTCCCCCAAGGCCAGGCGGGCGAGATCTGCGTGAAGGGCCCGGTCGTCATGAAGGGCTACTGGAAGCGGCCCGAAGAGGACGCCAAGGTCTTCGACGCCGACGGCTTCCTCCACACCGGCGACATGGGCCGGTTCGAGGAGGACGGGTCGGTCGTCATCGTCGGCCGGAAGAAGGAGATGTACATTCGCGGCGGCGAGAACGTCTACCCGCCGGAGATCGAGGATGTGATCTGCAGGCACCCGGACGTCATGCTGGCGGCGGTAATCGGCCGTCCTCATGAAAAGTGGGGAGAGGTCGGCCGGGCCTACATCATGCCCAAACCGGGGAAAAATCCCTCGCCGGAGGAGATCAAGGAGTTCCTCAAGGACAAGCTCTCCAACTTCAAGATCCCCGAGGACATCATCGTTCGGCCCATGCTGCCGCTGACGCCCCTGGGAAAGGTCAAAAAGCTCGACCTCTACAAGGAAATGAAACAGGAGCTCGGAAAGTAGAACGGAGGACGTTATGGAAAAATACGATGCAATCATTGTCGGGGCGGGCATCGCCGGCCTCGGCGTCGGAAGCCTTCTCCAGGACAAGGGCCTGAAGACAGCGGTTTTCGAGAAGAGCAAGGTCGTCGGCGGGCGCTCGAGAACCTTCGAACTCCCCGGCGGCTGGCGGATCGACATGGGGACGCACTGCGTCGACCAGGGCGTCCACTCGTCCTGCAACAAGCTGCTCAACATTCTGGGGAAGGAGATTCCCTGGTCCCACAACCTCGAGGGCTTCATGTTTTACGGTGAAGATGGAAAATGGAAGCCCATGATGGAATCCCTCAATCTGAATACGCAGGAGCGGCAGGAATTGATGGAACTGCAGCAATGGATCGCCGCCGCCACGGATGAGATCATCGACCACTACGACAACGTCTCGCTGACGAAGCTCCTCGCGGAGAAGGTGAAGTCACCCAAGATCGCCGAGTTCTGCAAGACCGTCGGCATGGTGCAGACGACGCTGACGGAGTCGGATATCATCTCCGCGGGCGAATTCATCCACATCTACCGGGACCAGATTCGCGTCTCCATCAGCCCGGATCTTCCCTTCAACGCGGTGCGGATGCCCCTGGGCGGCGTCCAGACGATGATGAACGCCATGGCGGAGGCGTACCGGGAAAGGGGCGGCGCCCTCAATCTGGGAACGCCGATCCGCAAAGTCAACGTCCGCAAGGGAGAAATGACGGAGATTGTAACCGATGACGGGCCCATTGCCGCGCCGATCGCCGTCATTGCCGCGCCGATCTGGAATGTGCTCCGGTTCCTCTCCATGGACGAGATGGCGCAGTTCGCGCCGGCCTGGGCGAAGCGCATGAAGGCGTACGAGTTCGAAACCAGCGCGTCCACCGGCTTTACCATCGGAACGAAGGCGCCGCTGTTCGATGACAAGTGCTACCTCTCCGCCTGGCGCGTCCCCGGCCTCGGGCTGCCCCTGCAGATCCTGGGACACACGAACTTCGACGACACGATCGCGCCCCCGGGGCACATGATCGCCTTTATCGGGGCCTGCGGCACGCCGGCGCAGATCGGGAATCCGGAATTCCGCAAGAAGACCCTGGAGCAGTTCTGGGAAGTCGTCAAGAAGATGTTTCCCAACGTGGAGCGCGACCTCGTGTGGAAACAGGACGGCTTCACCATCGGCATCGACGGCCTGAGCCGATCCCCCGGGATGACGGGCCGCTACCGGCTTCCCGTTTATCTGCCCGAAGTGCCGGGATTGTATTTCGCCGGCGACTGCTACACGGGTCGGGGCGTCGGAATGAACACGGCGGCCTCCTCCGCCATGATCTGCGTCCAGGAAATCCTGGCCAGGCAGGGCAGGTAAAAAGGACTGAGACATGGAAGAAACATATGATGTGATCGTCATCGGAGCCGGGGTCGGGGGGCTGACCGTCGCTTCCCTGGCCGCACAGGAAGGCCTGAAGACCCTGCTCGTCGAGCAGTGCGACCGTGTCGGGGGACGGGCCCTGACGATTCGCGGCGAAGAGATCCTCTGGCATGGGGCCTCGTGGTACAAGTCGCTCCTGGCCAGGCAGTACACCTGGATTCCCTATGCCGAACCGTCCCTGGAGGAGATCATCGCCGGGCAGATGCTGAAGGGCTACACCCTGGACGTGGGATACCACGGCGTCGCGCTGAACGGCGACGGGTACTTTCTGGACCTCGATGAGCGGTTGGGCACGGGCGTCGAAATGGCGGGCAACCTCAACAGCACCTACGTCGGCGACGAGTGGTACATGGATTTTCACGCCGGGAAGATGGACGAGCGGCTGCAGAAAATCGTGCAGGAGGAAAAGATTCCCATGATCCGCTTCTACCTGGCCGCCCTGAAGCTGAAGGATGGGGATTACGATGCCCTGGAGAAGGTCTCCGTCACCCAGTGGTGCAAGGATAACGGGCTTTTCGAGAACAAGACGGTCTTCGGCATGATCCACGCCGTCTCCACTCTGATCACCACGATCAACGACCCGGACGACATCTCGATCGGCGACATCTTCCGCTACATGGGCACCGTGATCAACCCGCGGTTCAAGGCCGGGCGGGCGAAGTGGCCCTCCGGGTTCACCACCGGCGGCATCATGCGCTGGAGCCAGGCCGTGGCCAACCGCTTTCGGGAACTCGGCGGCACCCTGGAACTGAACACCCGCGTCCGGGAGATCCGGATCGAAAACGGCCGGGCCGCCGGTGTCATGGTCGAGGACGGTTCCGGCCAGGTCCGGAAAATCAGCGGCGGCAAGGTCGTGAGCAACATCCCCATCCAGGATACCTTCAAGGTGGCCGCCCGGGGCGCCTTCCCGGTGGAGTGGGCCGGCCGGATGGAGGGCCTTTACGGGTACGGTTCCATCGCGCCCTACTTCGGACTGAACCGGCTGGTCCTGCCGGAGCGGGAGTGGAAGGTCGGGGTGAAAGACACCTATGTGATCCCGAAGGAGGAGGGTTTCGAGTACAACGTTTACATGTGCTGGAACATCCAGTCCCAGACGGATCCCTCGTGCGCCCCCGGCGGAAAGCACCTCATGACGGCCTACGCCCCGGTCACGGAAAAGGAGGCGAAGAACCGGGATCTGATGGTCAAGGCCTGCAGGCTCATCATCGACTACCTGGAGCGCCGCTACCCCGGGTTCCGCAAGAGCGTGGACTGGGCTCTGTTCCCGACGGCCTGGAAACTGGAGGGGGTTGCGAAGTCCAAGACTCAGGCGGGCACCCTGAAGGCTCCCGTCGAGGCCCCCGGCGTGGAAGGGCTCTACTTTGCCGGCGACACGGTGAAGGGCTACGGCGTGGCCATGGACTGCGCGGTGGCGGCGGGCCTGATCTGCGCCTCCTGCATCACCGGAAAGGATTACGGCGTCTCCTGAACAATCGTGTCGGGGAAATGCCGTTGACATTTCAGGCGGACTTCCCTATATTCCGTCCGCTCCGGAAGGGCCTTTCAATCCGGAATCGAAATCATGCGGAGGTGTTGTGTATGTTAAGCAGTGACGCCGTCAAATTGAAGGCCATGATCGACAAGGCGATCGCGGATCATCGGATCACGACCACGGAATACGAGAAGATCCTTGCAATCGCCGACGCGGACATGAAAATCGACCCGCAGGAAAAGAAGCTTCTGGCCCAGCTCCAGGAGTTGATGACCAGCGGTGCGGTGAAAAGGGTGCCGGGCTGATTTTACCGGCGGACAGCCGGCGGATGGATCGGGAAGGCGCCGGCCGGCCCCCTGTCCCCGCCCGGCCTTTCCGGTCCGTTGCCGATGGAGCTTTGCCATGGCTGCGCTGATCGCGCTCGCCGGCGTTCTCACACTTTTTCTGATTCTCCTGATCCGGCGGGGAACAAAGTTAAGCCCGGGGGACGTCCTGTCCAATTACCTCAACTGGCTCATCGGCGGCCGCACGCAAGATGCCTACCATTGCCTCTCCTCGCGAACCCGGGCGGATTGTCCCCTTGCGGAATTCAGGGCGCACCATGCTGCGGGAAGCGGCCTGATCGCCGGACTGCTGGCGCGAGGCATCTCCTTCTCCGTTGAGAAGATCGAAATCACAGGCAACCGGGCCGATGCGTCCGTGACGGTCACGGCGCCCGATTTCAAACTCATCCTGGCAGTCGTTTTTCAGGGGATCGGGCCGGACAGGATTCCGGAAAAGAACCTGGATGCCCTCGCTTTCCTCAGGCGCAAAATCAGCCATTATCTGGACCAATACCCCCGGGAAGCCATCCCCATGAAGACCTGCACGGAATCGTATCACCTCATTCGGGAACGGGACGGATGGAAGGTAAGCCTGGACGACGGAAACGCCGACGCGGCGTGAGGCGGGCATGTGCGGCACGGGGCCGGGAGGATCAGGAGGGAAGGAACTGCCGGCCTTCAGCTCAGCGGTGGTACTTCCGGATCGCGGCGGTGACGACGCCGCCAAGCCGCAGCTCCGCCTTCGGCCGGATGGCGGGGTATTTGGGGTTTGCCGCCTCCAGATAAACGGCCTTTCCCTGCTTCCTGAAATACTTGATCGTCCATTCCCCGTCGACCTCGGCGATGACGATGTCGCCGTTCTTCGGCTCCCGCCCCTTCTCGATGACGACCAGGTCCCCTGCCAGGATGCCCGCGTGGATCATGGAGTCGCCGGTCACCTGCAGCAGGAAAGAGGTTTCGGGACGGTTCACCAGGTATTCGTCCAGGGACATCACGTCGCAGAGGGCCTCCTCTTCGGGGGAGGGAAAGCCGGCCTGCACGGCGCCGGCCAGGGGTATGGCCAGGGCGCGACGGGTCATCCGCAGGCGGCCCTTCCCGTCTTTTTCAAGCAAACCCTCGGCGATGAGCCGGCCGACCCAGAAATGGATCACGCTCTTGGATTTGACCTCCAGAAGGCCGAGCATCTCGGCGTAGGAGGGCATTCGCCGGTTTTCCCGGTAGAAACGGCCGATCCGCCCCGCGACGCTTTGCGTGGTGTGTTTTCCCGCCATGGGCCGTACATATAGAACGGACGTTCTATTGTCAAGAGATTTTTGCGGAACGGACGGGGAAAATGTGATAGACTGGCAGAGGAGGAATCGAAAATGAAGGCCATTGATGTTCAGGTGCAGACTTTCACTCGGGAGGCGATGCAATTCCACGCCGATCTTGACGAGATCGAGCTGATGACGCGCACCGTCTTCAAGCGGGATTCCGCCTTCACGGGGGAAGCGGAATTCATCGCCGGATTGCGGGCCGCCGGCGTGCGGGCGATGATGATGAGCCCTTTCGGCTGGGCCCGTGAGCATCGGGACCTGGCGCAGATCCGGGAGATGCACGACTACATGGGGCATCTGAAAGCGACCTACCCGGACACGGTCCTGGGCTGCTGGGCCGACATCGACCCGCGTCTCGGCTATCGGGGGGCGCGGGAACTGGAAAGGTGCATTCGGGACGCGGGCATGCTGGGTATCTACACCGGCGCCATCCTGACGGGAATCCCCGTCAACGACAAGATGTACTGGCCGCTCTACGAGGTGTGCGCCGAGGCGGGCGTACCGGTCAAGCTGTCGGTGGGCATGACGGCCATCGGCCAGGGGAAGCCCGGCGGGGGCGGGATTCACCTGAGCCGCGAAAACCCGATCCCCTACGTGGACGAAGTCGCCGTGCGGTTTCCCAACCTGACGATCATTGCCGCGCACTGCGCCTGGCCCTTCCACAACGAAATGATCGCCGTGATGATCCACAAGGCCAATGTCCATAACGAACTTCACGGCTGGTCTCCGAAATATTTCCCTCCGGAACTGAAGCGGGAGATCGGCGGGCGTCTTCAGGACCGGTTCATGTTCGGCTCCGACCACCCGTGGTTCTCCTACGAGCGCCTCTTCCGGGACTGGGAGACCGAGGGATACAAGCCGGAGATTCTGGAAAAGGTGTACTGCCGGAATGCCCAGAGGATTTTCGGACTGAAGTGAGGATCGCTGCACCGGGACATTGTGAGGGGGGAACCATGAAGCGGATATTCCTGATTTCCATTCTGGCCGCGGCCTTGACGGCGGGGGCGTGGCAGTCCCTTTTTGCCGGAACCTACACCTGCAGCCGGGCGCCCGGTCAGACGGCCTCCTGCGCCGTGGATGACCGGGCGTGGGAGAAAGACGGCAGGGTGGTCTTCTCGTGCGGCGATTCGGCGGGCGCCGCAGCCCGGGAGATTGCCTGCGACATGATGTACGCGCCGCTGCAGGGATACACCTATACGGGCATGCTGGGGTACAATTGGCAATGCGGCGGCATCACCGTGTCGCACGCCGAACTGCAGGATCACCGGTCCATGTGCGGCAGGATCTGCGGCGCCTGTGAGGGCGGATGGCAGTAGCCGCCGCAAGCTGCACAGGCGCCTCGAAGGCCCGGCGGATGGTCATCTTCAAAAACATCCTGCGCGGACCGCAAGGTTGAATCCCGCCATGCCGAAAAAGAAGCTCATCGAAATCATCCGGGAACTGCTGAAAGCCGAGATGGAGATGCATTTTCTCGACCAGCTTCACGAGGACGATCTTCAAGCCCTGGCGGATTCCATTCGGGAAAGGATTGACGGCCTGAAAAGAAGGAAACGGGACGGCGATCCCTGAAGGGATTTCCGCCTCATTCCCGTTCAGCGCCGCGCCTTCATCCCCTGCCCCCGCCTGCCCGGATCTTTCCGACCGGCGCCAGGTAGACCGCGAACTCATTCTCTCCGTCGATCCGCAGCAGGCGGTCGAGCGCCTCCTGGTCGTAGGCGGCGACCGCGCAGGTTCCGGCGCCGATCGCCTCGCAGGCGAGGTACAAATTCTGGCAGACGTGCCCGGCATCGACGGCCAGGACCTTGTGGGCCGCCAGGCCATAGCGCCACTCCATCCGGTAGGGAATGGCCGTCCAGATGAACGTCGCGGCCGCCTTGCCCGGGTAGGGTTGCCCGAAGACGGCAGCCACGATCTTTTCGGCGAGCCCCTCCTCGAAAAACGCAAACAGGAGCCGGTGGCCGACGGGAAGGTACCGGTAAACGCCCGGATCGAGCCCCTCCACGTTCAGGACGCAGAGGTACGTTTCCAGAGCGTGCCGGCATCCCGCCGACGGGACCGTCCGGTACGCATGTCCGGCATCGATCCTCCTGCGGATGCCCTGGGTGGCCCAGAGCAGATAAGACAGTTCGTCCAGCGTCAGGGCATGCCGCAGATAAGCCCGCCGGCTCTGCCGATTGGCTATTGCCGCGGTCAGGTCCACCCCCGGGATGCCTTTCCACTGCCCGATGCCGGGCAGGTCGAGGATCCGGGGATTTTCCGGACAGGGCTTCTCGACGGGCGGGGGATCGATGCCCAGGCTCTGGTCGGTCCGGGAGAAATCGATCTGCTTCCGGATGGTATCCTTGAGAAAGGAGCGGGATTGCTCCATCCGCTTTTTTTCCATCAATCCGTCCTCACCGCCGCGAGGCGCCTGCGGAATCGGCGGGCGCCTCGGATACGTCCATCTCTTCCGGGGGATAGGGTTTCAGGATGGACAGCAGCCCCCGCAAGTTCCCGTTCCCCGGATCCAGCCAGAATCCTTCCTGTTCTTTCGGCACGACCACGGGCATGCGGTCGTGGATGGGTTCGACCAGCGTGTTGGGCTCCGTGGTGATGATCGTGCAGGTCAGCAGCGGCTGATGATCCGGCGATGCCCAGCGTTCGTAAAGACCGGCAAATCCGAAGGGTTTTCCCGACCTGAGATGAAAGTAGAAGGGCCTCTTCGCCTTTCCCTCCTTCCGCCACTCGTAGAAACCGTCCGCAACGATGAGACAGCGGCTCTTGCGGAACGCATTCCGGAAGCTCGGCTTTTCGGCAACGGTCTCCGCGCGGGCGTTGAACAGCCTTTTACCGATGGACGGGTCCCTGGCCCAGGCGGGCACGAGGCCCCACCGCAGGCCGACCAGCCGGTTCCCGCCGTCGTGGACGACCGCGGCGACCTCCCGGCCGGGAGTGATGCCGCTTCCCGTCCGGTATTCACAGGCGACTTCCCGGACAGCGAACGACGCGACAACCACCGACAGATCCGTCAACAAGGCAAATCGTCCGCACATCGGTCAGGAACCCTCCGGTTGCGCCGGCCGCAAAGGCGCTTCAGAACGTCCCCTGCGCCGGTTTTTTTGAAATCCCTGCCGCGGGCTTTTCATGGCCGCCTTGAAATCTCTCACCGCCGATGCTTTTTCCATGCGGCGCGCGGGCCGACACACCCCCGACTTTTCCCTGCTTCCGATTTCGGCGCGGACGGGAACCGGCCCCGCTACACCAGGCTTTCCAGCGCGAGAGGTGAAGACAGGGTTTCGTTTGCCTGCCGCAGCCTCTCTTCCGGGGCGTACACGGCAACGACCGCGGAAGCGGCGGCGGGCCCGAAATAGCGGACGGCCGTCTCCCGAACGGCCTCCGCCGTGACGCCCAGAACCAGGTTCCGGAAGCGCTGGCGTTCGTCATCGGTCAGTTCGGCAAACGTCCGGATCATGGCGGTGTACCCCCGGCCCGAGGGGTCCATGGGCCGGTCGAGAGCGCCGATGGCGCCGATCACCGCCTTTTCCAGGTCCTCGCCGGTCAGGGGCTCTCCCGCGAGATAATCCGCCGTTCCGCGGTAGACCCCAAGGGTTTCGAGAAGATGGGGATCCCGGTAGGAGAGAAAGGCAAAGATGCCGTTCATCGGGTCAAACTGGCACATCCCCCCGTAAGCGCCGCCTCGAACGCGGATCTGCTTGTACAGATAGCCGTTGGAGAGCTGCTTTGCCGCCACGTACAGGGAAGCGGCGAGGGGCTCGGCATAGGTCGGCGCTTCCATCGCCTGGGCCACATAGCAGACCTGTGCGGGTATGGCCACACCGGCGTCCCGGCGGGAGAGGTCCGGCATCGAGGCGGCGCCCGGCGCCCCCCCCTCCGCCAGACGGGAGATCAGCCGCTCCGCCTCCTCCTGCAGCCGGGAAAGCCCTTCGGCATCGGACGTCAAGTTGAGCGTCAGCCTCCCTTTCCTGAATATCATTTCCCTGAGCCGCTCCAGCCGCTCCTGCAACTCCTTCGTCCGGCCCGGGAACAGGTCCGCCAACTCCGTCAGCAGCCGGATCTGCGTCCTGCCGTGCCACAGTTCATCGCGCCAGGCAGGCAGGGTCAGCGCGGCCCCGGCGAGCCTCTTTGCGAAGAGGTGCCCGGAGGGGATCACGGAGGCGCGCATACGGTTTTTCTTCTCTGCGACCAGGTCCCGCATGCGCGCTTCATTGGACAGGTCTCCGGCCGTGAGCATGTCGGACAGAATCCGCACCGCCTCTTCCGCGTTGCGTTGAAGGGCGCTGACGCGGACGATCATTTTCTGCCAGGGGTCCCTCTCTCCGGCCGTGAGCCCGGCGGCCGGGGTGCAGCCCAGTCCTCCCGTCCGAAGGGCGATCCGCTTGGCCATCTCCTCATAGCCGCAGCCGGCGGCGCCCATGTTGGTCAACAGCTTGCCCAGCAGGGGAAGATAGGGCTGGAGATCCTCCGGCACGTCCGAGACGTCGAAAGCCAGGTCGAGATAGACGATCCCGTTCGTGAACAGATCGTGGATCAGGGCCGGGACGCCCCCGATGAATGCGCGCTCCGTGGGCACCGTCTCCACGGCTCTCTCGATGTCCGCCAGATGCAGCCGGGGAAGGGTTGCCAGGGCTTCCGGGGCGTCGGCCTTCGACTGAAACGCCTTCAGCAGGCCGGCCTCGCGGCGGATGCGCTCGAGATCCGCGGCGGTCAGGCTGGTTCTGATTCCGTCCAGCTTCCGCCTCCGCGCTTCTTCGCGCTTTTCATTGAAAGCCGGGTCTGGTTCCATGACGGACAGCAGGCGGTGGGGATTGTCCAGAAGCCAGGTTTTAACGATGCCCTGGAAAATGCCGTGGTTTTCCGACCACTTCTTCCGGATGGATTCGATCAGGCGGGGAAAATTGAGGCCGGACAGAGGATCGCCGCCGTACAGCCAGGCATGAAAGGCGCGGCCCATCAGCAGAATCCCGTAGGGATAGGCGCTGCGCTTGATCTCCCGGCCCTGGAACTCCACCTGGTGCAGCGTCCCCTCGATCAGGTCCCGATCGAAGCCCGCCGCGACGACGCGGCGCAACGTCTCCAGGATCAGGGATTCGATCCGATCGGCCTTCTCTGGATCGGTGCCCCTCAACCCGACGGAAAAGGCGATCTGCTTCAGATCCCGCTCCAGACCGCTCGCGGGAGAGAGGTCTTCGCCCAGCCCGGAATCGATGAGGGCCTTCCGCAGCGGTCCGGCGGCGCTGCCGATTAGCATGCCCGAAACAATCTGCAGGAGCAGGGCCGTTTCATCATCCGTGTTTTCGGCCGTCATCCAGGCCACGTTGACGGTTGTTTTACCTTTCAGATCCTCGTCCCTGCCCACGGGGTAACCGCCGCGGACCCTTGACGGATTCGACCAGCGGGGCTGGCTCTTCACGGAAGAGTCAACCGGAACACGGTCAAAGCCCGACAGCATCTCCTCCAGGAAAACCAGGTGGTCGGTGGTGGGAATGTCCCCATAGATGAACCAGCGGGCGTTCGTGGGCGAGTAGTAGTCCCGGTGGAAGCGGCGAAAGGCCTCATAGGTTAGTTCCGGAATCTCCTCCGGGTTCCCGCCGGAGTCATGCGCATAGGCGGTATCCGGGTAGAGATTCTCCTGGATCGCCTTGTACATCAGATTGTCCGGCGAAGCGTAGGCCCCTATCATTTCATTATAGACGACACCGGAAATGACGAGGTCGCTGCCGGGGTTTTCCGGATCGGCCGGTTCGAGGTGATGGCCCTCCTGGGCAAAGGTCTGCCGGAGCAGGCGGGGCCGCAACACCAGATCGGTATAGACGCGGGCGAGGTTGAAAAAATCGGCCCGGACCTGGCTGGCCACGGGGTAGATCGTCTTGTCCGGATAGGTGAAGGCATTGATGAAGGTCTGCAGGGTCCCCTTCATGAGCTCATTGAAGGC
>JAXDBM010000029.1:0-8885 GCA_034678725.1 Syntrophales bacterium
TGGACGGATATCAGGTCTACTACAAGGCTGAGGTCGAGGAGTTCTGCAAGGTATTCTACAAACCGCGACAGAATCAAACACCCGCCGACCACGCCAGGATGAACGCATGCATCGACCCGGCCGTGAATCGTTACAACAGTCTTGAGGAAGAGGTCCGGGAGGAGTTCCGGAAGACGCTGGTAGCTTTCAGAAACCTCTATTCATTCATGGCGCAGGTGATCCCCTTCCAGGACTCCGATCTGGAGAAGCTGTACTCATACATCCGCTTTCTGCTTACAAAACTGCCGAGAGACAACCGGGGGCCGATCTACAACTTTGACGATGACGTGGCGCTCAAGTTTTACCGATTGCAGAAGATCGGCGAGGGCTCCATCATCATGGAGCCGGGAGCGCGGTACGAGGTATCGGGTCCCACGTCCGTGGGCACCGGCGTTGATCGAGGCGATGAGATCGAGCTTTCCAGGCTGATCGATATTCTCAACGAGCGGTTCGGAACGGAGTTCAAGCCGGGCGACCAGTTGTTTTTCGAGTCGATACGGGAGGACGCGGTGGCCGACAGCGGCCTCCGTCAGGCCGCGTTCGCCAACACGATGGAGAACTTCGGCTACGTCTTCCGCAAAGCCTTGGAGGGGCTCTTTATCGACCGCATGGAACAGAACGAGGAAATCGCGGCCAAGTTCATGAACGAGGATCAATTCCGCGAGGCTGTCAGCCAGCACCTCCTCAAGGAGGTCTACGAGAAGATCAGGGAGAGGACCGATGCCGCAAATGACAAATGTAAAAATGAAGCGGTTTATTGAAGATGAGTTTCGGGGAGCGGAAGCATGAGCGAATACCAGTATTATGAATTCCTGGCCATCGACCGGCCTCTGCCGGAAGAGGAGATGGCCGAGCTACGGGCGCTCTCGACGCGGGCCACGATCACTCCGGTCAGCTTCACCAACGAATACAATTGGGGCGACTTCAAGGGCAACCCCGACAAGCTGATGCAGCGCTATTTCGACGCCCATGTCTATGTGGCCAACTGGATGACGGCCATATTCATGGTGCGCCTGCCGATCAAGACATTGACCCAAGAGACGGCCAAGGCCGTGGCCGCGGCTTATCTTTTGGAAATCAAGCCCACCAAGACCCATTGGATGATTACCTGGAGACTTGAGGAGTCGGAAAACTACGACCGCTTCGGCATGGAGGACGGCCGTGGCTGGATGGCGCGTCTGGCCCCGGTGCGGGATGAACTGCTGCGCGGGGACCTGCGCAGCCTGTACATCGGTTGGCTGGCGGCCGTGGCCAGGGAGATGATGGATGACGATGAGACCGAACCCTTTGCTGTGAGCGGATTGGCAAACCTGACGGCAGCGCAACGTGCGCTGGCTGAATTTATCGAGGTGGACCCGGACCTTCTGGCGGGCGCCGGTATGGGCAATCCGGCTGCGCAAGAGACGGAAGTTGCACGACGGGAACTGGATAAGTGGATCGAAGCCCTGCCCCAAGATGAGGTCAATCCAATCCTGAAACAATTGCTGGAGGGCAAGGGGCAGCAGGCCGAACGCTCCCTGAGAAACCGGTTCGCATCCTGGCGGCGTGGCCTTCAGGCGAACAATACCGGTGCATCCCGGCGCACGGTGGGGGAATTGCGGCAGAACGCCGAAAAGGCGCGCGAAATCCGGCTGGAAAAACAAAAACGGGACCGCACACACCAGGAGATCAAGCGACGTGAGAAACACAAGGCGTATCTGAAGAATCTGTCCAGCGATCTTCCCAAGGCATGGGCGTCGGTCAAAGAACCTGTCGAGCGCGGATCGGGGCGGGGGTATGACGCGGCCTGCCGCATACTCGTCGACATCGCCGAGGCCTATGCTTTGTATGCGACCAAGAATCAATTTCAGAAAGAATTAGAAAAGTTCATGGCCGGCCACCTGAGGCGCAAGGCGCTGATTCAACGGCTGGTGAAGGCCGGTATCTGGAGGGATCAATAGAAGATGGGCACGAGTAGCAACAAAGATGGCAAGGAACTCGAAGCCTTGGACAAGCTTATTGAGGAAATCACCGTCGACGCGTACGGCGATGATGAACAGCTATGGGCCTTTCGGCAGGCGTTTGAGGATGACGTTGCCCTGCCGGCCGACGGTTTCGTCATCGGAGAACCGGTTTCGGTGATCGCGGTGGACTACGACGGTAACCAACGGCTTGGTTTGACGGCCAATTGCCGCCGGGAGGACGGGTCGGAATATGTAATTGCGGTCTCCGAGGTCGTGTTGCCGCAGGCATCAACAGGGGCACGGTATATTGCCGCTTACCGCAGGTGGCTCAACCTCGATCCTTACCCTGCCGAAACCAAGAAGCCTTCCCGACGCGGGCGACAGCACAAGGTCACCGACGACCTCGATTTGAGCAAACCGGTCGAACTGGTCGCCTTATCGGTCATGGAGCGGGCCGCCCGGTGCCGTTTGCTGGGAAGCGACCGTATCATTACCCTGCGCGCAAGCCGCCTCTGGGAGGTGGTGCCTGGCGCAATCGTCACGGTAACACCCCGAAAGCAGTGGCGTTATGGCGGTCATCCGTATCTCTCCGGTGAGATTCAGTCGACTCGGATCGACGTGAAGGCTTTAGATCTGGCACCTTTGGGGTTTGCAGAGATGGGCATGTGGAACCCCAAGGAAGAGTACTGGAGAGAAGAAGGCGAACCCATCGAGGAATGGGCCGAGCCGATCATCGCTCACGGCCCCCGCCCCATGTTCGAGATGGAGCAGGTGCTGCCCGGCGAGGATCCTGACGATCCTTTCAATGACCCCATCATCCGGTCCAATGATCTCAAAGATGCCGGCGAGCGGGCGGAGGCGAAAAAGATTTTAATGCAGCTGTGCCAGGCGGACCTGCGCTGCCTCGATGCCCATTCCCATCTGGGCAATTTCGTCTTCGACCACCATCCCCAGGATGCCGTCCGTCATTACGAAGTCGGTTTGCGCATCGGCGAGCTGTCTTTGGGTGACGACTTCACCGGCGTGCTAGCGTGGAGCTTGATCGACAACCGTCCGTTTCTTCGCTGCATGCACGGTTATGGATTGTGTCTCTGGCGACTTGGGCGCTTTGACGAGGCGGAGCAAATATTTGAGAAGATGCTCTGGCTGAACCCGTCGGACAACCAGGGCGTGCGGTTTCTCATCGACGAAGTCAAGGCAAAGACAGCCTGGGAGAATCGAGAAGTCGAGTGACAATCAAAGGAACACCATGACCCCCGCGCAGCAAAAACAGACCGATCTCATGGAAAAGGCCATAGAAGCGGCACTGTCTCCCGGCCGTTTCATTTCCTATAATGCCGCCTGGTCGTTCGTGGAAGAAGTTCAGGGTGTTGCCGATGACATCGTTAAAATCATCCGGAAAGAGCCGGCACGGGCGGCGCGTCTGTACGAGATCTTCATCGCCGCTTGTCATGAAAAAGCCGATGAGATCGACGGCTCGAGCGGCAATTTCGGGATGCTGGTTGAGGGGCTCTTTCAAGGTTGGATCAAAGCGCGTCAGGGTGCAAATTTCGATCCGGACGAGACCGCAATATCGTTGATATCCTGGATGGAAGACGACCCCTACGGATTCTGTCACGACCTTGAGCGTGGGGTTGTGAAAGTGCTCGACAAGAAGGGGTTGGCGGCATTCATCCAGCAGATTCGCGCCAAGTTCGAATCCGCTCCGACCCGGGATGACGAGGAAAAACGTTTTTCCGGCTACGAACGCCGACGGTGGGGCGGCGTACTGAAGACTTTGCTGGCAGCCCAGCGTAATGTTGACGCTTATATCGCGCTCTGCGGTCAGACCGGGCTTGAAGCCAAGGACTGCATTGCCATCGCGCAAATATACAAAAGCCGGAGACTTTCTGAAGATGCGCTTGCCTGGGTTGAAAGAGGCTTGAAGATCGCGCGGGCGGACAGCCGCACATCATATGAAGAACACGAATTGGGTGAGCTAAAACGGGCGATGCTGGCCAGTATCGGGCGGACGGAAGATGCCCTTCAATCCGCCTGGTCCGAGTTTGAGGAACACCCCTCCACGTTCGCATACAAGGAATTGATGCGCTATGTACCGGGCAAGGAGAAAACGAGTTGGCACCAAAAAGCCATGGCGGCATCGGAAAAAGGCGATTTGTCCACTCTGATTGAACTCTTGCTTGAACATAAAGAATGCGACCGTCTTGTATCGCGCCTGCTCCAGGTTACGGATGATGAATTGGAGGATCTCAGCCACTACCGGATCGAGCCGCTGGCGCGCAAGCTGGAGCTCTCTCACCCCGATGTATCCGCCAGAGTGTACCGTGCGCTCTGTATGCGGATCCTTAATTCCGGCAAGAGTAAATATTACAATGCGGCGCTCGATTATATAGAGCACGCCAAGAAATGTTATACCAAGGCTGGTCTCGATGCCGACTGGCAGGCAGCGATTGCCGATGTGCGCAAAAGGCACTTTCGCAAGAAGGGATTTATGGCCGGGTTCGAGGATATCGTCACCGGCGCACCTAAACAGGTTGAGCCGTCTTTTCTGGAACGGGCAAAGGCACGTTGGCCGAAAAAACCGAAGAAGATTTGAATCAAGTTTTCTAGGGGCAGGTTCGAGAAAGAAATACATCATGGAGTCAAGGTCAAGAGACAAAACGGAAAAGTTGGATGGTCGGGACGAATTCAGGCTGTCCAGCCTCGCATCCGGCTCATGCGGTCTTTCGATGAGGGGTTAGCCAATCCAAGGCTAACCCCTTTTTCTTTGGTCTGCCGCAATTGCCGCTATTTTAGAGCATTTAAATTTGAGGGTGGGCGATTTGGCCCCGGCAGGGTCCATTCCAAAGTTCCGGCATTCGGGAATCCGCGCCTTTCGGCCCGGTCGCCCCGCCGAAATAATGATCCGCCGCGCGAACGGACCCGACAAACCGTTGCGCATGGATACATTTTAGCCAACCGGGGTGGTGAAGCTGGATATTTATGACACATCCGGTCGGCCGGATTTGAAAGAGGCAAAAGCCGTAAAAATGAAATGATCAGAGAATAATCAATTTTATCATGGTCTTATTTCTATCGAATCCCGGTTGGCACGGCCTATGCTTTACAGTAAGCCAAAATCAAACCGGAAGGAGATCAGGATCATGAAAAAATTAATAGTGGCTTTGACGGCATGCTTTGTCATGTCAGGGACGGCGGCAACCGCCTTCGCACACGACCCCGGCTGGGGAAATCATCAGGGATGGAAAAAGGTTAAATGGAACAACAAGAACTGGAAGCGCGAGCAGGTCGTGCAGTACCGGGAATGGAGCCCGGCGATGCATGTGATGCACCCCCCCGTCCGCGAGGCGCACCCGGTCATCCATGTGCCGGCCCCACCGCTGCCCGGCATTCATTTTTTCTTCCCGGATGTGCGGATTCAAATTCATTAGGGCACGGGTCGGCGGATGGCGGAAACGGGCAGGGGTGAATCGTCGAAGAAGGGGTTAGCGTGACTCCGGATGCCCGGGGAGCAGGAGCCGTTCTGCAGTTCGGACCTATTTGCACGCGCCGACCGACCCTTCTGCGCAGATTTTTCTGCCGTCTGTCCAGACTGCATCATTCAGCGTTGCGCCGGTCAGCACCGCGCGGCTCAGATTTGCACCGCCCAGGCGCGCCTGGTTCAGGCGCGCCCCCGTCAGGTTGGCTCCGGCAAGATTCGCTCCGGTCAGGTTCACATGGGTCAGACGGGCTCCGGTCAGATTCGCCTCGGTCAAATTCACGCCGGACAGCGAGGCGCCGTGCAGGTTCGCACGGGTCAGGTCCGCGCCCGTCAGATTGGCGCCGCTCAGGTTGGACTCCGAGAGGTTCGCCCCGGCCAGATTTGCGCCGGTCAGGTTCGCTTCGCTCATCGCCGTGTGCGAGAGGTTTGCACGGCTCAGGTCCGCACCGGACAGGCTGGCGCCGTTCAGTGCCGTATAATAAAGGTTCGCGCCCGCCATTTTCGCGCCCTGCAGCGCCGCCCCGTTCAGGGATTCGTTCGGGATGTAGGCAGCCTCCAGATCGCAATTCTGGCACTTCTTGAAATTCCTGGCCCGCTGCACGTCGCCCGCGTCGAAGGCGAGACACCCGGAAGCGGCCGCCATAGCGGCCATGAGGGCAACGGAAAAGGCGAAAAGCGATTTGTTCCTGGCCATGGCAGCACCCTCCTTTCTCCTGAATCCGTTCATACAACAACTTTTCGAAAAAAACACGGCGAATTCAAGCCAAGAAAAAAGTGGATTATTTTTTACAGATTGATTAATAGATCAAACCCTGAAGCGCGCCCTGTGAATCTCGGCCGCGACGACACTCTGAAAAGACAGGAGTTCTCATGAATCAAAAAAATCCCGCAAACCGCTTCCGGGGGGCTTCCCGGTATGTCCTCGACGACGAACTGGCCAAAATCGTCAACGTTTCCATGGCCCTCGAAATGCCGCTGCTCCTGAAGGGGGAGCCGGGCACCGGCAAGACCATGCTGGCCTATGCCATTGCCGAGAGCCTGAAGATGCCCCTGATCGTCCTCAACGTGAAATCCAGCATGAAGCTGGTGGACGCCCTCTATCAGTACGACACGCTGACCCGCCTCAACGACAGCCGCTTCGGGGATTCGAGCCGGGACGTGAGCCGCATCGAAGATTACATCCGCATGGGCAAGATCGGCCAGGCCTTCGTCGCGGAGGAGCGGACCGTCCTGCTCATCGACGAGATCGACAAGGCGGACAGCGATTTCCAGGATGACATGCTCGACGTACTCGACCAGATGCAGTTCGACATCATGGAGATCGACCGGACCGTCGCGGCGAAACACCGGCCGGTCATCGTCATCACCTCCAATGCGAAGAAGGACCTGTCCGACCCCTTCCTCGGCCGCTGCAATTTCCATCACATCGCCTTCCCCGACCCCGACATGATGCGGCTCATTCTGGGCGTGCACTTCCCGAACCTGGGCCAGGACCTGGCCAACGGCTGCATCGAGGCCTTCTACCGCCTGCGGGAGCTGCGGGGGATCGAAAAGAAGCCGGCCACGCGGGAACTGATCAACTGGGTCCGCGCCCTCAAGGCCGACCCGGATTTCCAGGCAAAGTCCCTGGGCCGGGGAAGCGTACCCTACCTGGGCATCCTGTTCAAGAAAAGCGCGGACCTGAACAACGCTGCGCAGCAGATCGCCCGGGCGCGGTGAGGCGGGCGCCGTGTTCATCGAGTTCTTCTATACCCTGCGGGAGCGGGGCATTCCCGTCTCCCCCACTTCCTTCCTGAGGCTTCAGAAGGCCCTGAAGCTGGGCATGGTACGCTCCGTCGAGGATTTCTACACGGCGGCCCGGGCCATCCTCGTCAAGAGCGAGCGGTACTTCGACACCTACGACCAGGTCTTTGCCCACTTTTTCAAAGGGGTCACGCTCTCGGAGCCGGACGAGATCGAGCTGACGGAAATGGCCCGGGCGATGCTGGAGGAGTGGCTGCGGAACCCCGCGGAAATGGCCCAGGCGCTCGGGATCGAGGAGAAGGACCTCAAGTCCATGACGCCGGAGGAGCTGATCCGGTATTTCTTTGACCGCCTTCGGGAGCAGACCGAGGCCCATCACGGGGGGAACCGCTGGATCGGCACGGGGGGGACGTCCCCGGTGGGCCACTCCGGCCACCATCCCGGCGGGATGCGCGTGGGCGGGCGGTCGCGCAACAAGTCGGCCATCAAGGTGGCCATGGAGCGCCGGTACCGGGACTACTCCCAGGAGGGCCCCCTGACGGAGTTCCAGATGGGAGAGGCCCTCAAGCGCCTGCGCCGCATGATCCCCACCGGCCCCCGGGACGTGGTCAACGTGGACAAGACGATTCGGGAGACGATGCGCAACGCCGGCGAGATCGAGATCGTCTTCGACCGCCGCCTGGCGGACCGGCTCAAGGTGATCCTGATGATCGACAACGGGGGCTGGTCGATGGACCCCTACGTCGAAGTGGTGCAGACCCTCTTCAACTACGCCCGGTCCCAGTTCAAGGACCTGAAGATCTACTACTACCACAACACCATCTACAGCCGCATCTGGAAAGACCCGCAGCGGCGCCACCAGCCGGAGCCCATCGACGAATTCGTCCGCCGGGACCCGGAAACGCGGCTGATCCTGGTGGGGGACGCCAGCATGGCCCCCTACGAGCTCATGCACGTCAACGGATCGATCTATCTCGAGCAGCGGGAAAACAACGCCAGCCTGGACCGGCTGAAATTCCTGTCCCGGACTTTCCGCCACGCCGTCTGGCTGAACCCCCAGACCGAGGAGGAATGGGACCACACCTGGACGGTGGGCATCATCCGGCAGGTCTTCCCCATGTTCGAGCTGACACTGGACGGGCTGGAAAAGGCCGTCCAGCACCTGATGGCGAAGCACTGAAGTTTCCGCAAAAAAGTTCCTGCGCCGGGCGGCGCCGGGATTTCCCGCTGCCCGCGGGATATGTGCCGGCGGCTCCCGATTCCGGACAAAGGCAGTCCTCAGCGGCGGACGAGGCGGATCTCGAAGAGCTTCGGCCAGAATTTCCCCGTCACGAACAGCCGGCCGCCGCGCCCGTCATAGGCAATCCCGTTGAGCACGTCGATTTCCGCACTCGCCCCGAGCATCCCCGACAGGCCCCGAAGGTCGATCCACCCCAGGACCCTGCCCGACTCGGGGTCAATCCGGGCGATGAAATCGGTCCCCCAGACGTTGGCGAAGAGCTCGCCCCGCACGAACTCGATCTCGTTGAGGCGGGCGACCGGCCTGCCCCGGTCGGTGACGGTCACCTGCCCGACCGGCTTGAAGGTGCGGGCGTCCAGCCGGCGCAGCGTCGCCGTCCCGTCGCTCATGACCAGGCGCAAACCGTCGCAGGCGATCCCCCAGCCCTCGCCGGAATAGG
>JAXDBM010000030.1:0-26473 GCA_034678725.1 Syntrophales bacterium
ATTCCTCACTGCTGCCTCCCGTAGGAGTCTGGACCGTGTCTCAGTTCCAGTGTGGCTGATCATCCTCTCAGACCAGCTAACCATCGTCGCCTTGGTAGGCCATTACCCTACCAACTAGCTAATGGTACGCGGACTCAACCTTCAGTAAAAGCTTGCAAGCAGAGGCTCTCTTTGACTGTTTGACAGTTGTAAAACAGTGTTATGGGGTATTAGCCCACCTTTCGATGGGTTATTCCCCGCTGAAGGGCAGATTATCCACGCGTTACTCACCCGTGCGCCACTTTACTCATTGGCCGAAGCCAACTTTCTCGTACGACTTGCATGTGTTAGGCACGCCGCCAGCGTTTGTTCTGAGCCAGGATCAAACTCTCCAGTTTTAATCCTATTGGAGATTGCTCTCCATCTTTTTTTAAATCAAAAAAAGGACCCACAAATCGATTATCCCACTATTCAATTTTGAAAGAGCCTGTTGGAAACGAGCTTTACTGTATAAATGAGTCTTTCAATCTTGTCAAGAACTTTTTAAAAACTTTTTTAACCAATGAAAAAGCGCTCATGATGAACTGGTGACGGCAAGGGTTGAAATCGAGTCAACGGAAAGATGACTGCCCTGAAAGTCAAATCGTTTATCAATGAATCTTCTTTATACGCCTTAATGGACATCGAGTCAAGAACTAATTTGAAGTGATTTGACGAATGACGGCATGTTTCTTTTTCCCCTTGCGGAGATGAATTTCACCCCGATCATTGAGATCCTTCGGACTGATCCTTTCATCGATTGTTTTCACTTGCCGGTTGTTGACATAGATTCCACCCTGGATGATCAGGCGCCTTGCCTCCGACGAGGAAGCGGTCAGACCGGCTTCACAGCATGCAGCCATGATCCTCAGACCCTCTTCCAGTTCCGCCCTTGATTTTGTGAGGGTCACGATGGCCGACAGGTTCTCCCCTGCCGGATTTCTGGGAATCGTACTGGAAGGAAACAGTTCCGGCGGAACCGGTCTGGTGCGGAAAGCCGAGACGGAAGCCTGCCAGGCAGCATCGGCAGACAACCGGTCATGGGTAATCACCGTCGCCTCATAGGCCAACACCGATTTGGCCATATTCAGTTCCGCATCGACCAGCGTCCGAACCTGCCTCACTTCCTCCATGGGCAGAAAGGTGAACAGCGCCAGGAATCGCTCGACGTCGGCATCGTCCACATTCACCCAGTATTGATAATAATCGTAGGGCGAGGTCAGGGTCGGATCCAGCCAAACGGTCCCCTTCTCGGTTTTCCCCATTTTGTGTCCCTGGGATGTGACCAGCAGCGGGAACGTGATGCTGTGAGCCATTCTGCCTTCGACCCTGCGGATGAGATCGATTCCGGCCAGCATGTTTCCCCATTGATCATTTCCACCCATCTGCATGACGCAGTTCTGATTCTTGAACAGATGGAGAAAGTCATAAGCTTGCAGGAGCATATAATTGAACTCAATGAAGTTCAGGCCTTTTTCAAGGCGCAGTTTGTAGCTTTCAGCCGCGAGCATTTTGTTCACGCTGAAATGCCTGCCGATATCCCTGAGAAATTCGATATAGTTGAGGCCGGTCAGCCAATCCGCATTGTTCAACAGCAACGCTTGACCGTGTCCAAAATCCAGATATTTCGCAAGCTGCTTCTGGAGGCACAGGGCATTGAAGTCAATCTGCTCACGCGTCAGGACCTGCCGCATTTCCGTCTTTCCGCTGGGGTCGCCGATCAGCCCCGTACCGCCTCCGACCAGAGCAATGGGCCGATGTCCCTGTCTTTGCATGTGGGCCAGGGCCATGATGGGAACAAGACTGCCGATATGCAGGCTCGTCGCGGTGGGGTCGAAGCCGATGTAACAGGTGATCTTATGGTCCTGAAGCAGTTCCCGAACCAGCGTTTCATCGGTCACCTGCTCAATAAATCCCCGTTCGGAAAAAATATCGTAGGCGCTTTTCAAACCATCCCCCTATGCCCTAGGCTTGCATGCGAACATTCAATCGCTCGATTTCCAATGCCTTGCCGCTTGCCTGATCCACTCCAAGCACGACACCCTGAAGCCGCACATCTCCCCGGGCAACATCGAATTTATTAGGCATGTTCCTCAAGAAGCGCTCCAGCACGACATCCTTCCGGGTGCCGATGATCGAATCGAAAGGCCCGGTCATTCCAAGATCCGTAATGTATGCGGTTCCATTTGGCAGGATTCTTTCATCCGCTGTCTGAACATGGGTGTGCGTGCCCAGAACGGCGCTTACACGACCATCCAGAAACCAGCCAAGCGCCTGCTTTTCCGAAGTCGCTTCCGCATGCATATCGACAACAATGGTTGATGTCTTTTTTTTGAGTTTTTCAATCTCTTTTTCCGCACTGCGAAAGGGGCAGTCCAGGGAATGCATAAACACCCTCCCGGCAAGGTTAATGACCCCGATGGGGGAACCCGTTGGACTGGGCACAACGACACTCCCGAATCCGGGAACGCCATCCGGGTAATTCGCCGGCCTGAGCAGCGTTTCATAATCCTCAACGAATTCCAGCACCTCTTTTTTATCCCAGATGTGATTGCCGGACGTGAGCACATCGACGCGGCTCCGGAACAGTTCCTCGACAATATCCCGGGTCACACCAAAGCCGGCTGCCGCATTCTCGCAATTGGCAACCACCAGATCAATCCGGTAGTCCTCGATGAGGGCGGGAAGGAGTTCCCTGACGGCCACCCTTCCCGGTTTTCCCACAATATCGCCGATGAACAGGATCTTCGCAACCGTCATCCGTCTATCTCGCAAAATCGGAAACGCGCGTTTCCCGGATCACGGTCACCTTGATCTGTCCCGGATAAGTCAGGTCTTTTTCAATTTTCTTAACGATATCCCTGCAGAGCATCACCGCATCATTCTCCGAAATTTTTTCGTTCTCAACCAGGATTCGAATCTCCCGGCCGGCCTGGATGGCATAGCATTTATCCACGCCGCTGAAGGAAGTGGCAATAGCTTCGAGCTCTTCAAGACGCTTGACATATGTTTCCAGCATTTCCCGGCGGGCCCCCGGCCTTGCCGCCGAAAGGGTGTCGGCTGCCTGAACCAGAACGCCCAGCAGGGTGTTTGTCCGGCCATCGTCATGATGCGTTGCAATGGCCTGAACGATCCGGGGAGATTCTCCGAACCGCCTGGCATAATCGGCGCCGATGGCCGCATGCGTTCCCTCCACTTCATGGTCGATGGCCTTGCCGATGTCATGAAGCAAACCCGCCCGCTTCGCCTCTTTCACGTTCATTTTCAGTTCCGCAGCCATCATACCCG
Source organism: Syntrophales bacterium (assembly GCA_034678725.1). GTDB lineage: Bacteria > Desulfobacterota > Syntrophia > Syntrophales > Fen-1087 > JAXDBM01. The sequence continues at coordinate 3,307 of JAXDBM010000030.1, forward strand.
TCATGTGGGCCACTTCTATGGAATGCTGAAGGACATTCTGGGAAAAACTTTTCCGGAACTTGAGACTCCCCAGCAGATTGATGATCTCGGGGTGAATATCGTGAACCCCGACATCGAAGGAGGTTCTTTCGCCGGTTTCGCGGATGATGGTATCCACCTCCGTTCTGACCTTCTTGACAATCTCCTCGATCCGCCCGGGGTGAATTCTACCGTCGCTGATCAGCCTTTCCAGGGAAATCCTTGCCACCTCACGCCTGACCGGATCGAAACTGGAAAGAACGACCGCCTCGGGTGTGTCATCCACAATGAGGTCGATCCCGGTCGCCGCTTCGATGGCCCGGATGTTCCGGCCTTCACGGCCGATGATCCTTCCCTTCATCTCGTCGCTGGGCAGATTAACCACCGAAACCGTGTTTTCCGCAACAAAATCGCCTGCATACCTCTGTATGGAATAAGCGACAATCTCCCGTGCCTGCTTGTCGGCCATCCGTTTCGCATCCTCCTCAATCTTGCGAATGAGGGACGCTGCATCCCGTTTGGCTTCCGTTTCCATGGACTGCATGAGGAAATTTTTTGCCTCTTCCGAGGAAATTCCGGCAATCATTTCCAGTTTCTGCTTCTGCTCCTCAATCATTCGGTTCAGTCTTTCCTGCTTCTCATTGAAAGCCGCTTCCCTGCCGACCAGTGATTTGTCGCGGCTCTCGACACTGGCTTCCTTAAGAGACAACTGGTCGATCCGCTTGTCAACACTCTCTTCCTTTGCACGGATTTTCTTTTCCAGATTTTCCAGTTCACCTTTCCGTTCCCGGGCTTCCTTCTCGAATTCGGTCTTGACCTTGAGCAGATTTTCCTTGGCCTGAATGATCGCCTCTTTCTTGATCGTTTCCGCTTCCTTTTTCGCCTCATCGACAATTCTCGTCGACAGCATTTCAGAAGACGCCTGGTGATTCTTAAAAAGCCTCTGCCGGAGGTAAAAACCCACAAGGGCGCCCAGCAGGGCAAACCCGACAATCGCGAAGATCATCCAAATTTCATACATCAATTGATGTCACCTCCTTGTTATATGAACGGCTATGCTTCATCACATAGACCGGCTTTTCTGAAGTTTCCGACCCAATATCGGAGACAAATTCTTCCTGGCAACGATTGAAGACGGGTGGGATTGAACAAGGATTGTGGGAACGGCAACGCCCTGTCGAAGCTTGAGGGGAGATTTTCCCTTTTGAATAAAGAAAACCCCCGCCTATGCCGTGTTAACCACCTTTTTGAACCTACTGAAAAAGTGGGCGCCGAGTATTGCCGCTTCAGGCTTTCTGTCTCCGGCTGTTACGGAACATGGACAGAAAGCTCACCGACAGCAAGGAAAGGCCCCCGGTTCCAAGGTGTTGGCTCAAAAAACGAATGTCAATCACGCACATCGCAGGGGATAAGTATGTCAAATTTATTGCCGGATCTCATTGATGAGATGTATCAGCTTTTCAGACCTGCTTTCCATCTGATGACAGATATCTTCTTTAATTCCCTTTATTTTTTGATACTCATCGGCAATGTTCAAAGCCGCCAAAATGGCTATGTGCAATGTATTGATGGTCCTGCCTGTAACCTGTATCTCTCTTACTCTCTCATTGACATAATTGACGACCGTCTCGACATGCTCATCCCCGGAATCGCTCAGTACAGCAATATCCTCTCCCAGTACCTTGATGTGATATTGCTTTTTCAACGTCTGCCCTCAAAATCTATTTTGGAACGCTGATATCCTGAAGCAGATCAAGGAGCGAATCTACCTTTGTGCGTACAGAATCCCTTTCTTCCTTCAATCCCCTGATTTGATTGTGTGCCTCACCCAACTCCGTTACTTTATTCTTTAAAAGTGTTTCTACCTCCAGGTTTCTTTTTTTAAGCGATGAATATTCTTCGATCAAGTTCTTCAGTTTGCTCTCCAGTTCTTTAAACTTAATCAGCTCCACGAATTCTCCTTATATTTGTGAATCTTTAAAATAGAGTCTCGCCCGGCGCCACCGGGCAAATCGCTTGTCACTCTGAGTTTCAATATGGCAAGTTTTCTCTCGAAAGTCAAGGCCATATTTAACTCGCCGGCGTCTCAAGCCCTGCTGAATGCAAAAAGTCATGCAGCGCATCGAATACCTCCGCACGATCCTTTGCGAGGCTTGCGCACTGCCGGAATCTGGCGCCTCCCCGCAAACCTTTCGTGTACCAGAGAAGGTGTTTTCGGAAATATCTGACACCGGCGGATTCGCCCATTGCGCCTACCACCACCGCCAGGTGGTCACGGATGACTTTTTCCCTTTCCGCGGGCATGGGCGGCGAAACATCGGAATGTCCCCGGGAGATTGAAAGGATATCCTTGAAAATCCACGGGTTGCCGAGGCAGCCCCGGCCGACCATGATGCCGTCACATGAAGTGCTGCTCAGCATCCTCATGGCATCGGCGGCCGTTCGAATGTCGCCATTTCCGATGACCGGGATTTTCACATGTTTTTTGACATTTCCGATGAGTTTCCAGTCCGCAACGCCGCTGAACCCCTGATCTGCGGTGCGGGGGTGCAGGATCACGGCGTCCGCGCCGCAATCCTCAGCAATGTTGGCAACATCGAGGCAATTGATTTCCCGTTGTCGCCAGCCGGAACGGATTTTGACGGTAAGGGGCAGATGTGTCGCCTTCCGGACGGATTTGAGAATCGCGTCAATCTTCCCTGTGTCTCTCAAGAGCGCCGCACCGGCGCCGGTTTTAACCACTTTTTTCACGGGACAGCCCATGTTGATGTCCAGGATGTCGAATCCCCGGTCCGTTATGAATTTGGCTGCTTCGGCAAGGACATCAGCATCGGCCCCGAAGATCTGCACGCCCAGGGGTCTGTCCTCGGGCGAGGCGTCAAGGTAGTGATGGGTTTTGCCGGTTCCCTGCTTCAGGCCGACAGCGCTGACCATTTCCGTGAAAGCAAGCCCAATGCCGTATTCCCGGTTGAGGCGCCGGAACGAAAGATCGGTGATCCCTGCCATGGGCGCCAGAAAGACATTGTTTTTCAGCGCCAAGGATCCGATTTTGATGGACCTGAGGCTCAACGGGCTGACCTATCCTGATGGCATCTTGCCAGCTCGAGGTCCTCAGGGGTGTTGATGCCCATGACCTCGATCGCATCCCGTGCAATGAAAGAGCGAACCGGCAGGCCTTTTCCACGTGCGATTTCAATGATATCGGTCAGATAATATTCACCCTGGGCATTGTCATTGCGTATTCCCGACACGGCTTCGAACAGGAATCGGCCGTCCGCGCAGTAAATGCCCGTGTTGATTTCACGGATTCTTTTCTCATCCGGAGAAGCGTCCCTTGCCTCGACAATCTTCAAGACCTCGCCGTTTTCCGCCGTGACGACCCTTCCGTAACTCCCCGGGTCATCCAGCACAATGGACATGACCGTCACCGCTGCGCCCTCTTCAAAGTGCCTCGCGATCAGGCGTTGCACCGTGGCGACCTTCAGACAGGGCACATCCCCGCACAGAATCAGGACTGTCCCGCGGTATCCTTCAAAATGGCCCTTTGCCTGAAGGACCGCATGGCCCGTACCCAACTGTTCCACCTGTTCGACAAAAGAGACATTCTCCTGCTTGAATTGCTCCCGGATCAGGTCTGCCTGATGGCCGATAATGACGACGGTTTTTTCAGCCCCGACGGCGCGGGCGATCTCCAGGGAATAGGAAAGCAGCGGCTTGCCGTTAAGAAGGTGGAGCACCTTCACCAGATCCGATTTCATCCGTGTTCCCTTGCCGGCAGCCAGGATCAGCGCACTGATTCTTCTGTTTCTCCTCATGACATTCACCCTTTTCACTCATTTTCCCGGATCTTGTCCAGCCCCGCCGGAAAGATCACCAGGACCTCCCGGATGGATTTCAAATCCACATCCTCAATGACAAACAGCAGGTCGCCGCTTCGATAGATCTCTTTTCTTTTCGGAATCCGCCCCATCCGATGAAGCAGGAATCCGCCCAGGGTATCGAAGTTGCCCCTCGGCATATCCACCGGGATCAGCGCTTTCATCCGTTCGATGCTGATCCGGGCATTGAAAAGATACTTCCCCGCCCCGATTCGCTTGTGCAGAATCGCGCCGCTGTCGTACTCGTCGTGGATCTCGCCGACGATGGGCTCGAGGATGTCGTCAATCGTGACGATGCCGACGGCACCACCGTATTCATCCACAACAACGGCCATCTTTTCTCTCGTGTTCTGCAATTCAAGCAGCAGGTCCTTGGCCGGCTTGTTTTCCGGGACGTAGAGGGCGGCCGGACGCAGCAGCGATCCGATACTTTTCCGATCCCCTTCGGAGCTTTTCGAATCTTCCTGAAGGGACGCCAGCATGTCGAAATAGTGGAGGATCCCGATAACATTCAGAATGTTATCCTGATAGATGGGCACCCTCAGGCATTTCTTTTCCGCAACGACAGACGCGGCCTCCCGGATTGTCGCCGTCACGGGCAGCGCCACCGTCATGGAGAGCGGCATCATGATCCGGTCGACAGACACCTCCGAAAAATCAAAGATGTGCCGGACCATGTCCTTTTCTTCACTCAGCATGTCGCTGCCCTCGCCGTGACTCTTCAGGATCTGTTTCAGGCCGTCCCGGGTAATGTACGAAGCGCCCTTAAGGCCCTGATCCCCCCTGGAGATACGGACCGTTCCCCGGGAAATCCTGGAAATCAGAAAAGCCACCGGAAACAGGACCCAGGAAGCCGCCTGGATGAACCAGGCCAGTTTCGGCGCAACGGACTCTGCATGCAGTTGGAAGAGGCTCTTGGGGACGATTTCACCCAGGATCATCAGCGTGGGGACCATCACGACGACGGCAATTGCCGCGCCCTGAGCCGGACCGAACATCGAAATGAAAAAAGCGGTGGCCAGGGTCGTCCCGGTCACGACGCACAGGTTGGTGCCCGTCAGCGTCGTGGCCAGGAACCAGTCCGGCTTTTCCATCAGCTTCAGCGCCTGCCGGTCCCTCCTGGAGCCGCCCTGCGCCCGCTGCCGGATGATGTTGATGTCCGAGGCCACGAGGGCCAGTTCTCCCCCGGAAAACACCCCTTCGAGGAACAGACAAAGCAGGATGAGGAAGAGCGTGAGCAGATTATCCACGGCCGGGCTCCCTTTTTATTTTGACCCTCAGAACCCGCGCCCGGCCCATTTTTTCAACGTGGAAGCAGAAATCGCCATAGGCAACCGACTCCCCGCGTACAGGCAATCTTCCGAACAGATGAAAGACGAAACCGCCGAGCGTGTCAAAATCATTGTCAGGCGCCGGCAGAGACACCAGTTCGACCAAGTCGTCCATGGACATTTTCCCGGATGCCACCCAGGTGTTGTCGTTGATCTTCTGCCAGAGCTCTTTCTTCGTTCCGGACGGATCGTAAATATTCTGGAAGAGGCTCTCGAGAATATCCTCCAGGGTCACCAGGCCCGAAACGCCGCCGTATTCATCCACGACAATCGCCATCTGGGCATGCCTGTCCTGAAAGTCCCTCAGCATGCTCCCGGCGGTTTTCTCCTCCGGTACGAAATAGGGCCTCCGCAGCATCTTCTCGACGGAAACGGGCTTTCGTTCCGCGGTGATGTCTCCCAGCAGATCCCGGGCATACAGAATGCCCACAATATCGTCCCGGTCCGTTCCGTAGACCGGGATCCGCTCATGACGGACCCGGATGATCTCTTTCTCCATATCCCCCCGGCTCATGGACAGGGGCAGGCAGAACATATCGACCCGGGGAATCATCACCTCTGCGACAGTGGTATCCCCCAGTTCAAAAACCCTGTGGATGAGATCACGTTGAGCCGGCTCCAACGCCCCTTCCTGCTCGCCGGCATCGATCAGGGTCTTGAATTCCTCCTCGGTCAGTGCGGTCCGCTGACTTTCTGAATATCCCGGGAAAAGGGAAACGATCCATCCGGAAATCCGGTCGAGGGCCCAGACAACAGGTCGGCAGAACCGGGCGAACGCCAGCAGAAAGGGAGACAGGAACGCAGCGAACCGCATGGGGTGGGTGACGGCAAAGATTTTGGGGACGGCTTCGCCGAACACGAGCAGCAGCGGAGTCGTTACCGCGATCGTTACCCACTTGCCGTTCGCACCGAGCAGAAAGATGAAAAGGGATGCCGCCACCGCGGAAATGGTGATGTTGACCGCTTCATTCCCGACGAGAATCGTGATGAGAAGCCTTCTCGGGTATTTCAGCAGGGTTTGCACATGGGAAAGAAAAGGGTACCGCTCCTCCCGCATCTTGTGAAGGTGCAGGGGCGTCAGCGAAAAGAAAGCCGCCTCGGAACTGGAGAAAAAACCGGACAGCATAAACAGAAAAATCAGCAGAATGAACTTGACGCTCATCAGGTCGTTCAACACAAAGGGCAATCCCCCTGAAAATTCGATTTAATCTATCAGACTTCACGTTGAAATGACAAATCATTTCCAGCCACGGGATCATTCCTATTCTCACCTGCCCGCCCGGATGTCCCGGCGGGACGCATCGCTGGCCAGTAGGGAATGGCGATGCATCCGGCGGATCACGATTGCGTAAATCAAACCGTTGCAGGCAAAGACCACCAGCCCGGAAATGATCTCAAGGTCGCGGGTCAGGATGTCCGGATAGACCAGCGGCACGATGTAATGCTCGACGAATCCGCCCTCATACCCCGCCTGTCCGGCCGAAGCGCGGAGCCTGTTCTCCAGGGGCGTCAGCGGACAGGTCCAGCCTGCGAGGTTCACCAGGGCTGCCCAGAGCAGCACCGGCAGGTGAAGCCACGCCATCCATCGTTTGCGAAGGATGAGCAAACCACCGAACAGGGCAAAGAGGATGAACGCCAGATGCAACAGAAGAATCATGTCCGCCAACGATCTTGCCAGCACGATCAACAAGCCTCCTCGCGATCCGGCCGAGCAACCGGCCTTTCCGGTCCCCAATCGGCATGGTTTCCAATCAATATTATCTGGATATCACACATCTTCGCAGGAAGACAGCCCGGCCTGTCAAGCCTTTCTTTCCGTGCCGGATGGTTTCGATTGCAGAATGGGGCATCTTGCATTAGGATGGCCTCATGAGGAAATCAACGATCCGGAACATCGCCATCATCTCCCACGTCGATCACGGCAAGACGACTCTGGTCGATGCCATGCTCAGGCAGACCGGCACTTTCCGGGACCATCAGGCCGTGGAGGAGCGGGTGATGGATTCCATGGACCTGGAAAAAGAGCGCGGGATCACCATCATGGCGAAGAACACCGCCATCCGGTACCGCGATGTCAAGATTAACATCGTCGACACACCCGGTCACGCCGATTTCGGTGGGGAAGTGGAGCGGGGTCTCAATATGGTGGACGGCGCGATCCTTCTGGTCGATGCCAGCGAAGGGCCGCTTCCGCAAACGCGCTTCGTCGTGAGGAAGGCGCTGGCCGCAAAGCTCTCCGTCATCCTGGTCATTAACAAGATCGACCGCAGCGATGCCCGTCTGGACGAAGTCCTCGACGAGGTGTATGACCTGTTCATCGACCTCGATGCCGACGACGGACAGATTGAGTTTCCCGTGCTGTACACCAATGCCAAAGCCGGCATCGCCCACCGTCAGCCGGGAGATGGATGCACAGACCTCACGCCCCTTTTCGAGATGATCCTGGAGCGGATCCCCGGTCCCGTGGGCGACGACGGGGCAGCGCCACAGTTCCTGGTGACCAATCTCGATTATGACCCCTACGTGGGACAGCTTGCCATCGGCCGCCTGATGAACGGCGTCCTGGAAATGAACCGGGGATACACCCTCTGCGGCGAGGCAGCGGCGAAATCGGAAATCCGCTTCTCGGCGCTCTACACCTTCCATGGACTGCAGCGGAAAGCCGTGGATCGTGCCGAAGCCGGCGACATTGTCGCCTTCGCCGGCGTAGAGGCGGTGAACATCGGCGATACGGTCGCATCCCTCGAGGACCCCCGGCCGCTGCCGCGGATCCGTGTGGATGAGCCGACCGTTTCCATGATTTTTTACGTGAACAGCGGACCCTTTGCGGGGAAAGAAGGGAAGTACCTCACCTCCCGCCATTTGCGGGACCGTCTGGAAAAAGAGGCGCTGAAAAACGTGGCCCTCCGCTTGGAACCCCTGGAGAGGAAGGACGCCTTTGAAATCCGCGGCCGGGGGGAGCTGCAGATGGCGGTTCTGATCGAGACGATGCGCAGGGAAGGCTACGAGTGCATGGTGTCCCGTCCCCAGGTGATCACCCGAAAGGAAAACGGAAAAGTCCTGGAGCCGTTCGAGAGCGTGCTCCTGGACGTCCCCGAGGAATTCGTCGGGATTCTGACCGAAAAGCTGGCCCTCCGAAAAGGGCGGATGACCCACCTCGCAAACCGCGGAAGCGGCCGGGTCAGCCTGGAGTTCATCATTCCTGCCCGCGGTCTGATCGGTTTTCGCAGCCACTTCATGACGGACACGAAGGGAGCCGGCGTGATGAACACGCTTTTCGAGGGATATCAAACCTGGGCGGGCCCCATTGCCCAGCGGATCAGCGGCGCCCTCGTCGCGGACCGGGCCGGCCGGGTCACCACCTACGCCAGCCTGGCCATGGCGGACCGGGGGGAAATGTTCGTCGCCGTGGGAACGGACATCTACGGCGGGATGATCGTCGGGGAGCGGAACCGCACGGGCGACCTCAACGTCAACATTGTCAAGGAAAAGAAGCTCACCAACATCCGGAGCTCCACCGCCGAGGCGACGGTGAACCTGCGCCCGCCGCGACTCCTGTCCCTGGATCAGTCCATCGAATTCATCGCCGAGGACGAACTGGTGGAAATCACACCGCTGAACATCCGCCTGCGCAAGATGAACCTGGCAGCCCACACCCGGCCCGATAAACGATGACCGTGCATCGAAAGCGCGTCACCCCGATTCCGACGGCGAACGGGCTTTCCATTGACAGGCAGGAACGCAATTCTGCAAACCCCTGAAGGACATCCGCCGAAGATTCGCAGATTGCCGGGTTTTTCAGATTCCGGGGAGATATGCCAAACCGGTGCGGCCGGCTTTCTTGATCATGCCGGGGCGGCTTTTGACGTTTCCATGGCCCGGATCGAATCATACAGCCGCTGGTTGACCGGTGTCGGGACGCCGTAGCGTTTTCCCAGCGAGAGGATCCGCCCGGCCAGCATGTCCACCTCCGTTTTCCTGCCGGCCTCCACATCCTGAAGCATGGACGTCTTTCCCTTCGGGCCGAGGGTTGACAGGACCTTGTAAAATTCCGTGATGTCCCGTTCCGAAAGATCTACGCCGGCCTTCCCCGCAATCGCGATCACTTCCCGCATGGCGGATTCCATGAGGTTGCGGGCCTCCGAAGAGGTCTGGAAAACACCGTAAGGCGCCCGCAGCACGGCCGATGCCTGGTTGATGCCGACGTTGACCAGGAACTTCCACCAGAGGGTGCGGATCATGTCGGGCGGGGTTTCACTGACGATTCCCGCCCGGTCAAACAACGCCTGAACGCGGGCGACCCGCTTCGTGATGACCGGGTTTTGCGCCTCTCCGAAAAAGATTTTCCCCAGCGTTGTGAAGGTAACCCGGTTGCCCTCCCGAAGCGCGTCGATTCCCATGTTGAGGGCATAGAGAACCTTTTCCATTCCGCAGGCGGCGCCGATCCGCTCCTCGCTGTCGATCCCGTTCATGACGGAGAGGATGATCGTTTTCGGGCCGATCCGGCTTTTCATTTCCCCGATCGCCGCGTCCAGGTGGTGATGCTTCACGGCAACCATCATGAGATCGGCGGGCGGCGACGCGTCCCCCGGCGGGATCACGGGTATGCGGTAGTGCCTGCCATTTACGATCACGCCCTCTGAGCGGAGCCGCTTCAGGCGATCGCTGGCGGCGATGAAGGAAACGCAATCCCGGTCCATGACATAAAAAAGGCTCGCATAGACGGACCCCAGCGCGCCGGCGCCGATGACGGAAATCCTGGTGATGGGTAATGTCATTTTTTCACCCTTCCCGAACCTGTAATTGTTTGCGTTACTTGTATCCTCCATATTCGACATTCGCTTGGGACCGAGGTCCGCCTTATGACTTCAGTAGTTCGGCCGCTTCCTTCATTGCGGCCGGATCTTTGAGTTTTGCCAGCATTTCGGGAGATTCCTGGAAATTCTCGAGAGCGTTGAAAAACCGGTCCAACACGTCGCCGCCGTAGGTGGGAATGAGAAAAAGATGGGTATGGGGAATCCGCCGGCCCCGGGCGTAGAGAAAAACGAAATCCGGCTTGAGCCTTTCCATCATCCGTCCGGCCACATCCTTGGCCATCATGAAGAGGCTTGCGTTTTCCGGGTCCGACAGTTCATGCCACCAGGGGACGTGACGCTTTGAGAGAACTAGGCAATGGCCCTTCGTGTAAGGGTGAATGTCCAGGATGCACAGAGACAGATCGTCTTCCGCAATGACGTGGGCGGGGGATTTCCCCGCCACGATATCGCAGAAGATGCAACCTGCTTTTACCGGTTCAGTCATGATGTCTGTTCCACTTTTATTGTTGTCCCCTTTTACAGGGAAAAGCGTAAAAGGGCCAGGGGTTTCAAAGCACCGATAAAAGTTTCAGTGACTGGATGGCGTAGAAGGTGTCTTCCAGCGTGGCAATGCCCCCGTGCATGGCCCTTGAAAATCCGCCCGTCCGGTTCTGGCAACTTCTGATGAAATCCGTACACTGGTCCAGGTAACGGATCCGGTAGCCGGTTAGAAAAGCGGCCATAGCGCCGGCATGGATGTACTCCAGATAGGACAGGGACGTGTCGGGAATGTCCGTAAAGCCGCAGGCGGGCGTTTCGCACTGCCGGATGAAATCGAGCACGGAAAGTTTCTGTACAGGGTAGCTCAGCCATGTGAGCATCCGCAGCGCCCTGGCCGTTTCGCCAAGCGTGGACTGGCGGTAACCGAAGCCTTGATCCTCGTTGTGAAAACGCAAGACAAAATCCAGGAGATTCTTTTCGACGAGCGGGTCGCTGTTTCTTTTGAAGCTCACGTAAAGATCGACCAGAAAGGCCATCCTCCTGTAGACCGATGTAACTTCGGCGGGAAGTTTATCCCCATCCACCCGGTCAGCTCGGATGTGCCTGAGGATGTACGGCCATGGATCCCGCCCGGGTTCCCTCCCGGCGAGTTGCAGGCTCTTTAATGAGTAAAAAGCCATGAAGACGCTTTCATAGGACCCGTCCCCGTTCTGCATCTCTTGAAGAAAAGCGACAGTCTTCTTATCATGAATGGGAACGCCCAGCAGGTTCAGCACCGACAGGGCACTGTAAGTGTCCAGACCGTTCGGTTCTTCCAATCGGTAGAAGCAGAACCCGCCATCGCGGCACTTCCGGTCCATGACATACTGAAGAACCCTGTCCCTCAACCCATTGGATGACAATGTCTGCTCTCCAAATTGCGGTCAACCGCCGTCATGCCTTCAGCGGATTTTCAAAGATGGCCGCCTTGCCCAGCTCGGTCTCGATCTCGAGCAGGCGGTTGTACTTGGCAATCCGCTCGCTGCGGCAGGCGGAGCCTGTCTTGATCTGTCCGCCCCCCATGGCCACGGTGAAGTCGGCGATGAAGGTGTCCTCCGTCTCTCCGGAGCGGTGCGAAACGACGAAGCCCCAGCCCGCCTTGCGGCACAGCGCGATGGCCTCCATGGTCTCCGTCACGGTGCCGATCTGGTTGAGCTTGACGAGGACCGCATTGGCCGTCTTCTCCTGGATGCCGCGGATGATGTACTTCGTGTTGGTGACGAAGATGTCATCGCCCACGATCTGGATCCTGTCGCCCTGGCCGGCGGTCTGCATGCGGAAGCCGTCCCAGTCGTTCTCGGCAAGGCCGTCCTCGATGGAGACAATCGGGTATTTCTCGATCCAGTTCCGATAAAGGGCGATCATCTCCTCGCTGGTCTTTTTCCCCTGCCCCGACTTGGCAAGGTTATAAACGCCCTTCTTGTAAAAGGAGCTGGCCGCAGGGTCCAGGGCGATGGCGACATCTTTTCCCGGCTTCAGTCCGGCGGCCTCAATCGCCTCGATAATCACCTCGCAGGCCTGATCGTTGCTCTTGAGGTCGGGTGCGAACCCCCCTTCGTCTCCGACGTTGGTGGAATAGCCGTCCTTGCTCAAAATCCCCTTCAGGGCATGAAAAGTCTCTGCGCCGTAGCGAAGCGCCTCGGCAAAACTCGGGGCGCCGACGGGCATGATCATGAATTCCTGAAAATCGACATTGTTGTCGGCATGCTTCCCACCGTTGAGAATGTTCATCATCGGAACCGGAATGCGCAACGCCCCGAATCCGCCCATGTAGGCATACAGGGGAAGCCCGGCGGATTGGGCTGCCGCCCTGGCCACGGCCATGGACACGCTGACGATGGCGTTGGCTCCCAGTTTCTGTTTGTTCGGCGTGCCGTCCAGCAGGATCATGAGGCGGTCAATCTCCGCCTGGCGCGCCGGGTCCATGTCGATGAGGATCTGGGAGATGAACTCGTTGACATTGGCTACCGCCTTCAGCACCCCTTTGCCTCCGTAACGGGTTCTTCCGCCGTCCCGCAACTCGACGGCTTCGTTTTCGCCGGTCGATGCGCCCGAGGGGCAGGACGCGGATGCGATGATTCCATTATCCAAGGTGACGAATGTCTTGACGGTCGGATTTCCCCGGGAGTCCAGAATTTCCATGGCCCGGACATCTTTGATCTTTCTTTTCATGACGGATACCTCTTTCCTTTGGTTGTTCAGGTTTTATCGTTCAAAAGCGCCGATCGTTCCTTCAGCTCGAAAATCAACTGCCGGATCTCCTCGGTGCGGCCTTCCGTTTTCGACAGCAGCGCCTCTATGGTGGCCAGTTCTTCCTGCACATACGCAATCGCCTGCTTTCGCATGGCCTCGATCGCCGTATTGATTCTCCTTTCCCATTGGGCGGCCAGACGGGAAAGATTCATCTCGACTTCCCGCGGAATTCCGCGGACGAAATGACGCTCGAAGATCCTTCTGAACAGGGCCATGGGAATGAGAAACCAGATCAGATCGAGATGAATGTCAAAGGACTTCGTGGCGATGATGTCCGGGTGGTCCGGCTCCACGATGTCGATCTTCCATTCCACATCGGCCATTTGCACCCCCAGAACCTTCCGGATGTTCTCCTCGAGAAATTTCCGGAAGGCCTCCAGCGATCGGGTGAGGCTGGCATGGGCCTTGTTCAGGGTTCCTAAAAAATGGACCTGCTCGGACCGGGAAATCCGCTGCATTTCCTCCGTCATCGTTTCCGACATCCAGGCCTCGTATCGGCGGGATAGTTTCCAGAGATTCCCTTTCCAGGACGGCAGGTCCTTTTCCAGATTCGCGGCGACCTTCTTCCTCAGGGGCGCATGAAACTGATCCAGATAGGACTGGAGCAGGGGCCGAGTCTGCGACTGGTTTTCCCGCGCGATCATTCCCAGCTCCTCCCGCATCAGGTCTTCCTTGACCTTTTCGCTGAGGATCTGGGCCCGCAGCCCCTCGCGGTCCACATCCGCCTGCAGGGAGGCCTTCAAGGCGATATCCAGATAACTGAGACACCCTTTGACCAGGGCGTGGGCCTTGTGTTTCAGGATGCGCCTGAATTCAAAGTCGCGATTGACGGTCAGTTTGTGGAGGATCTGACTCTCCACAAGCTGCCGGTACCGTTCGGTGCCGCTGCGCGTCGAGTAGAGATAGACGGGCAGATCGCGGTTCAGTTCGCGCTGAAGGGTCTGTTTGAAAAACTCCGTGACCTCCTGCTGCTGCTCCGCCGACAGAAGGTCCGCCTTAGTCAGCAGGAGAATGATGTTCGGGGTGTGCCGCGTCAGTTCACGGATCAGCTCCAGGTCATGCTCGGAGAGAGGCCGATCGGAACTGACTGCCAGAAGGGCCGCGCCGACTTCGGGAAGCCAGTTTTCGGAAGTGGATTTGTGGTATTTGAAGACGCTGCCCAGCCCGGGCGTGTCGACCAGCCGCAGGCTGGCGTACGCCTCGAGAGAGGGCAGTTCAATGTCAACGAGGTTGACATTCTTCCGGTTGCCCGGATTTTTCGCCTCTGAAGTGAAATCGGCGATCTCGTCCAGGGGGATCGGCGTCACGGAACCGTCGAAATGCCTGACCATGGCTCGCTCCCGGTCGCCATATTGGAGCCTCGTGATGGCGGTCGTGACGGGTATCGCGCCAACGGGGAGAACGTCCCTGCAGATGAGGCTGTTGATGAACGAGCTTTTCCCCGCCTTGAACTGGCCCAGAATGGCCACATCGATTGGCGGGTTCTGGGCAAGCAGGCTCTCGCTGACCTCCAGTTGGCGGTTGAGGGAAACCAGCTGATAACGGCTGCCCGCATCGCGGATGGTCTGCAGCAGGTCGCGGATTCGGGACAGGTTGGATCCGGTTGCGGTTGACTTCATTAAAAAACTCCTCCAGGTTGACTTCCTGCAGGAGTTTTTCGTCGGCAACGCCACTCCCGCGGGAAATTTGCTTTCAACGCAGGAGTTATCAGCCTTTCGGGCGGTTCATCGGTGAACTCCATCACCGTTTTTTCTTTAATCACGATTCCCAACCTCTGTCAAACAGATATTCACCGAGCGGGCCCGGAACCGGCAAGACTCGCCTTTGCCATGAAACAGGCCCGGTCGGATTTATTTGACGGGACCCCTTTTTTTCGATATTGAAGACCCGCTTACTCCTGCCATTTCCGTCTCACCGGAGGAGCCAGACACACATCTTGGGGGAACGCCATCATGAATATCCTTCTAATCGGCAACGGGGCCCGCGAGCACGCCATCGCGGAGGCGATCGCCAGATCCAAGCATCGTCCCCTCCTTCATTCCTTCATGAAATCCAACAATCCGGGTATCGCCTCGCTTTCCGAAAAGATCCTCATGGGAAGCTACGGCAACCCGGCATCCATTGTCTCCTTTGCCGATGCCCAGCGGATCGAATTTGCCGTCATCGGCCCGGAGGATCCCCTGAACAACGGCATCGTGGATGCCTTGCGGAAGGCGGGGATTCCCTCCGTGGGTCCGACGAAAAGCCTCGCGCGGCTGGAGACGTCCAAGTCCTTCACCCGCGACCTGGTCAAAAAGTACGGCATCCCCGGGAACCCGAGATTCAGGAATTTTTCATCGCCCGGGGGGATCGAGGCCTTTCTCGAAGAGTTGGACGGCATCGTCGTCAAGCCGGACGGACTGACCGGCGGCAAGGGCGTCATGGTGCAGGGGGATCATTTCCAGACCCGGCAGGAAGCGCTGGTCCATTGCCTCGACATCCTGAAGGAGCACGCCGGCGTCACGGTCGAGGAAAAGCTGGAAGGCGAGGAGTTCTCCCTGCAGTGCCTCTGTGACGGCAGGACCGTCATCGCCACCCCGCCCGTCCAGGATCACAAGCGGCGGTTCGCCGGCGACCGGGGGCCAAACACGGGCGGCATGGGCTCCTACTCCTGCGAAGACCATAGCCTGCCTTTCCTGAAGCCGGGGGATGTCGCCGAGGGCCTGGGGATCACGCAAAAAGTGGCCGAGGCAATTTACCGGGAGACCGGGGAGTACTACAAGGGCGTCATGTACGGCGGCTTCATCGTCACGAAAAACGGCGTCCGGCTTCTCGAGTACAACGCACGCTTCGGCGACCCCGAGGCGATGAACATCCTGCCGCTGCTCAAGACGGATTTCGTGGACGTCTGCCGCGCCGTCATTGACGGCACGCTGGACCGCCTGTCCGTTGAATTCGAGAAGCGGGCGACGGTCTGCAAGTATGTCGTCCCCAGGGGGTACGGGCTTCCCAAGGACCATCCGGACGCCCGCTCCACCGCCGCGAAGATCGAGGTCGGGGACGTGGGTCCGGCGCGGCTTTATTATTCCTCCGTCGACAAGAGACCGGACGGCCTTTACATGACCGCTTCGCGTGCGATCGGCGTCGTGGGGATCGCCGGCACTCTGGAGGATGCCGAGCGGATCGCGGAGAAGGCGGTCGGCGCCATGCAGGGCCCAGTCGATCACCGTCCGGACATCGGCACGGCGCCCCTGATTGACCGGCGGATCCGGCACATGCAGGCTATCCGGGGCAAAGTGTAAATCAGACGCGAAACGACAGTGAGGTGAATATCATGAAATTGAACAGGATTACGCGGGCCCTGATCAGCGTCACGGACAAGTCGGGCATCGTCGCGCTTGCCAGGGGATTGGCGGATTTCAACGTCGAGATTCTCTCCACCGGAGGAACGGCGACCCAGATCCGGAACAGCGGCATTCGGGTGACCGAGGTCTCGGACTACACGGGCTTTCCGGAAATGATGGACGGAAGGCTGAAAACCCTGCATCCGAAAATTCACGGCGGCCTGCTGGCCCTGCGGGACAACGGGGAGCACATGAAGGCCCTTGCGGAGCACGGCATCGGACGCATCGACATGGTGGTGGTCAACCTCTACCAGTTCGAAAAAACCGTGGAAAAGGAAGGTTGCACCCTAGAGACGGCGATCGAGAACATCGACATCGGGGGGCCGACCATGCTCCGGGCGGCGGCCAAGAACTATCCTTTTGTCACTGTTGTAACCGATCCGGCGGATTACGATGCCGTCCTGAAGGAGATGAAGGAAACCGGCGGGAGCATTTCCAAGGGCACCAATTTCCGCCTTGCCGTGAAGACGTTTCAACTGACCGCCCGGTACGACGGGGCAATCTCCAACTACCTGGGCAAATTGAACGCAGACGGAAGCGCGAAGCATCTCTTTCCGGACACCTATACCGTTCAGTTCAGTCTCGCCCAGGACCTTCGCTATGGGGAAAACCCGCACCAGATGGCCGCTTTCTACCGGGAAAACAACCTGCTCCTGTCCGCCGTATCCAATGCCCGCCAGCTCCAGGGGAAGGAACTCTCCTACAACAACATCATGGATTCCGACGCGGCCTGGCAGGCCGTCTCAGACCTCGAAAAGCCGGCCGTCGTCATCATGAAACATGCAAATCCCTGCGGCGCGGCTACGTCGGACAGCGATCTGGCGTCCGCCTACCGAAAGGCCATGGAAACGGACCCCGTGTCGGCCTTCGGGGGCATTGTCGCGCTGAACCGGCCCGTTGACAGGAAAACGGCTGAAGAGCTGGCCAAGACCTTTCTGGAAGTCATTATCGCCCCGGCCTTCGACGACGAGGCGAAAGCGATTCTGGGCGCGAAAAAGAATGTCCGGGTGCTGGAAATCCCGGTCGCCCCCGCAAAAGGGGACGCCGGCTACGATTTCCGTCGGGTCGTCGGCGGGCTGCTCGTTCAGGACCGGGACCGGGGGGAATTCGACATCCGCGGGGCAAAGGTGGTCACCCGAAGACAACCGACGGAGGCGGAGTACGAAGCCCTCGACTTTGCCTGGCGGATCGTCAAGCATGTCAAGTCGAATGCGATCGTCTACGCGACGAAAGACCAGCTTGTGGGCGTCGGGGCCGGACAGATGAGCCGCGTCGACTCGGTGAAAATCGCGAAGATGAAAGCCCAGTTGCCCACGCAGGGGACCGTCCTGGCTTCGGACGCTTTTTTCCCCTTTCGGGACGGCGTGGACATGGCCGCCGAAGCAGGCGTGACTGCCATTATCCAGCCCGGGGGATCGGTCCGGGATGAGGAGGCGATTCGGGCCGCCGACGAACACGGCATGGCGATGATCTTCACGGGCGTCCGGCACTTTAAGCACTGAAGACCGGCATCGATATCTGATCCGCCATTCACGGCTGGGACGGCTTGCCCGCTTCCGGTTTAGGGTCCGGTTTCGGGGATACCGGTGGTCCGCTTCGGCAATTGCCGGACTCCCACGACTGGCTGAAGTCTCCGACGGGCCTGACGAATGTGTATTTGAAGGGGGTCGCCACAAGTTCACAGGCCGTCATGCCGACACTGCCGCTGGTAACGGCAAAGGGCAGTGCGACGATGAAGACCGCCGTGCCGATCACCGTGGCAGCCAGCGCCGCGGGTCTTGCAATCAGCACATCCATGGTCATACTCATACCGTCCCCATAACCGAAGGCAGGCGCCGAAGAAAGGGCGAGTGCAACGGCAATCAGCATCGCTGCGGCGGTTCTTTTCATGGCATGATCTCCTTTGCAGTGAATCGAACATCAAAGACCTGTCGGCGAAACGCCTGTCCGTAAGGCAGGGGAACAATCAAACCACCCGTTGTGGACGGCATTCCACGATCCGTTTACCGGATGCCTCATTGTAACCAAAGACAAGCAATCAAACAACAAAAAAACTGGACAGAAATGATCCCCCGGGAACAACCCATACGGCATTTCGCTTTTCCCGTGACCCGGTCATTCAATATTCCGGCGTGCATCATTCGTCGGCCTTTCCGCATCCTGAATCTCAAACAGTTTTCGCGGACTTTTCGTCAGGATCTCGTTGCCGCGCATTCCGATGAGGATCATATCCTCCAGTTTGACCACGCCCAGGGCCTCGTCCAGCATGTGCAGGTCAAGGGCAATCACATAATCTTCCCCGACCGGCGAATGGTCGTATTCGGAGGGAATGGGCGGCTCATTCAGTTCCAGTCCGATTCCGTGACCGATCAGCCGGGATCTCTTTCCGCTGCCGAAACTCTGGAACTGTTTTCCCCTTCCCAGCGCCTGCGCCCTATCCACAGCCATCCGGTAGATCTCGCTGCACTTCATACCCGGCCGGATCTCCGCAATGAGATGGTCGGCGATGGCCTGCAGATCGGCGTACATCGCGCGGACGGGTTCTCCGGCCCGGCCGAGGACGTAAGTCCGCGTCTGGTCCGCATGATACCCGTCCACCAGCGTGGGAATATCGACGACGACCGTGTCGCCCGACTCAATTTTTCTCCTGGAAGGGCCTGCCGGAACGGCGGGGCTCAGACCGACCCCGGTGATTGTGTAAACCACGCCGCTGTTGCGAAACAGGTTGGGGCCGGAGGCGATCGGCCCACGGCTCATGAAGAAATCCGGCTGCCGGATGAAAAAGATCCCCTCGTGATCCGCCAGACGATGGGCGTTTTCGACCGCCGCGGCCAGTTCCAACTCGGTGATGCCGGCTTTCAAGGAAGTCAGGACGGCCTCGTGTCCCCGATGGACGGCCTCACAGGCCTTTCGGATCCGGTCGATTTCCGAAGCATCCTTCCTTTTGCGCTGGTCCAGAACCAGTGGTGAGACATTGACGAAGTCGGTGTTGGGAAAGGCATTGTGAAAGTGTTCGAATTGCTCGACCGTCAACACATCCAGTTCTGCGCCCATCCGCCGAAGACTTCGGCTGTCACCTGAGAATATCTTCCTGCCGATCTGATCCAGGCGCCGCTCTTCTTCCATTTTCCCCTTTTCAATGAAGACGTCCCGAACGGCAAAGTCAAAGCCGCTCCGGACGAACAGGCGGAAGTCCTCCGGCCATACTGCCAGCCAGGAAGGCTGGGCCGTGCCCGTGTAGTAGAAGATATTCCGCGAATAGGCAAGCAGCGCGCCGTCCAGACGCTGTTCTCGGATCCTGTTCTGCAAAACTTCCATGCGCTTCCGCATCTTCATGATCACCTCCCCCGCGTTTCCGGGAAGCTCAAATCGGAATTGCCCCGTCGCTCCGCGGTCAGAATTCGGATCACCGGAACGGTTTACGGAACAGGCCCGTCCCGCCCCGGTATTTCCAGATCCAGCATCGCCGCACTGAGCGATTTCCCATGGATGTCGATGGCCAGCGTACGCGTCACACCGCCGCCCAGCGCCCTGCGCATGACGAAGTTGAGGGCGCCGATATTGGGAAGTTCATAGCGGACGACATCCCCCCGGACGATTTCACGGAACCGTTCCCGGACGCGCTCAGCCGTCACATGCTTTTCCAGCAGTGGATATTGGTCCGGATGAAAAGCGATGACGGAGATGTTGACGGTATCGCCCTTGTCTCCCGAGCGGGAATGGGCGATTTCTCGCAGCTTCATTCAAGTCACCTCGCAGTGGATGCGGTGGTTCACCAGAGCACGCGGGACAAGTGTGGAGGCGATTGCGATCACTTCCCGGGCGGATTTCCAGACGCCCGCCCCCCCCGCAGGGCCATTGGTGTACAGCGTTTCAACCTCGTTGCCGATGCGGACAGCCTCGCCCATGCTTTTCGTCCTGCCCACGACCCGCAACCGCACTTCGTACGGATTGTGCCCGGCGGACAAGCTATCTTTGTGGAGGGAATCGAGGCCGATCAAGTCATACCGGATCTCGTCAAACGCCACTCCCGTCCGCTTCAGCCTTGCGGCAACGATATCCAGGGCCAGCCTTCCGCGGGCAACGGCCCCGGTTCCGCCGTAACTGATCTGCCCCTCGCCGATGTAGCCGTCCCGATAGCCGATGGACGCCTTGAGCGTGCCGGTCCTCGCCCTCCCCTTCCCGCCCGTAACCTGAACCCGGTCTCTACCGGTCTCGATCATCCGCACTTCCGTATAATCCGCCACGACATCCGGGGTAATGTAAGCAGATGGATCGTGGATCTCATAGAGAAGCTGTTCCTTGCAGGTGGCCAGGGTGACTAGACCGCCCGATCCGGGAACCTTCATGACAGCGAACGTTCCATCCTCCCGAATCTCGGCAATGGGGAATCCCAGCGCGGCAAGATCGGGGATGTCCTTGCAACCGGGATCGGCGAAGTAACCGCCGGTGACCTGTCCCGCGCACTCCAGCAGATGCCCCATGACGGTTGCCTGCCCCAGGAGATTCCAGTCGTTCATATCCCAGCCGAACGCATAGATGGCCGGTGAGATAAAAAGGGCGGGATCCGCGACGCGGCCGGTGATGATCACGTCGGCGTCCAGCATCAGCGCATCCACCACACATTGCGCCCCCAGATAGGCATTGGCCGAAATCATCCGGTCCGCAAGTGACGATGATTCCTCTCCGGTCTCATCAATCGTGAAAGAACCCTCTTTGATGATGTCCAGCACGTCATCACCTGTGACGGCCGCGATCTTTATGCCTTTCATGCCCAGCCGGCGAGCGACTTCCCTGACCTTTACCGCGCCGGCCGGCGGATTTGCCGCGCCCATGTTGGTGATGATCCTGATCCCGTTTTTTCTACAGAGAGGCAGGCACGCCTCCATCCGCGCTTCCAGAAGGGCGTCATAGCCCGCCCGGGGATCCTTCATCCTTGCCTGCTGCGCGATGGCAATCGTCCTTTCCGCCAGGCACTCGAAAACAAGATACTGAATATCGCCCCGCTCCGCCAACTCGACGGCAGGCTCGATCCGGTCGCCCGCATAACCGGCCCCCGAGCCGATCCTGACACTCTTCATGGCACAACCCCTTCCCAAGGATGGTGCATGATACTGCAAGAAGGTTGGACAAGGCAAGGGGAACAGACAAGAAACATCCTGTTTCATGGACATTATCGTTCCCGGATCACGATTCCCGAAGGCCTAATTTTCGATTGACAGGGAAAAACCGTTGTCATTATAATTCACTTAGTAAAAATAGCATCTAATCGATTCCCTATCTTCCGACCGATGCGGCATTCCCGACGAGGGAATCGCTCAACATAGGCAGCGCCCTTTTATCGATCGAAGATCGACAAATGTGGACCTGCGCCATTTCGTGATTGCGCATATCGGTTAGCCCGTGGAATCCGATCCGGGGTTCCCGTAAAGCTCGAAAAGAACTGTAATCAAATTTGAGATTCCATTCATTTGGGAGTTGCCATCATGACGGGGCGCCTTTTTGGAGGCGTCCGGCTCACAAGGGAGGTGAATTCCATGAAAAAAAGGATGGCGGGATTGATTTGGATCGCGGCCGTCTGCGGCCTGTTTACGGCCCTGCCGGGTCCTGTTTGCGCCGCGGGCCTGACCATCGGCAATGGCGGGTGGGTCAGAGTTTATTTAGGGGGTACGATCTCCATGGGGTGTCAGAGCGTCGTCATCCAAGACGGAGGCACGATGGAGCTGGGTTATTACAGTACAGGGTCCGGGACATTGACAAAATGCGGGAGAGTCCAAGTGGATCCGGGTGGAAATTTGTATCAGAGCAACGGCAAAATCATCCACAATTGCGCCGTGCCGGCGGAGATCATGCTCCTGCTCCTGGAGTAACACGACAGGGATGGAATCCGGGTTTCGTTTGGAGCGTTTTTGCAATGAAGGGAGATGCGGCGATGAAGATAAAAATCATCATTGGTTCGTTGATTCTTATGTTAACGGCCTTTGCGGGAAATGGTTTTGGATGGACCGAGACTTCTTTTGCAACCTATTTTGGCATAGGTGCAGGGCAATACACCACGGGCAGTGACAACACATTCATCGGTGTTCAGGCTGGTAACGGCCTTGAGGGGAGTACAGGCGATCAGAACACTTTCCTCGGACATTATGCCGGCCATTTCATTGACACCGGAAATCACAACAACTTCATCGGGAATTACGCCGGCTACGCCAATCACGGCGGAGGCTATAACAACTTCATCGGGAGTTATGCCGGCTACAGAAACCATGAGGGTGTTGCCAACACATTCATTGGTTATTATGCCGGCTACGAGAACGTAGACAGCGACTACAACAACTTCATCGGGTATAATGCCGGCAGAAACAACAACGGTGGCAGTTACAACAATTTCATCGGGAGTTATGCCGGCTACAACAACACCACCGGGCAATACAACAATATCATCGGGTATTGGGCGGGTTATAACGCCGACACCGGAAACCACAACAACATCATCGGATATTACGCCGGGGTCAAAAACACCGGCGGCTACAACGTCTACATCGGGAGCTGGGCCGGGTACGACAACACCACCGGTACCGGAAATGTGTTCCTCGGCCATCGGGCTGGGGCCCATGAGACCGGCTCCAACAAGCTCTACATCTCCAACTCGGACACCGCCACCCCTCTGATTTACGGGGACTTCAGCACCGGAACCGTTGTGATCCACGGGAAAATCACGCTCCAGTCCAGCCGGGAGGCCAAGGATGAGATCGCGTCTTTGACCACACAGGAGGCGATGGATGCGCTGGATGGGCTTCGCCCGGTGACCTTTGTCTACAGGGCCGATCGGACGGAGAGACATATGGGATTCATCGCCGAGGACCTGCCGGAACCGGTTTCCACGAAGGACCGGAAGGGGGTCAACCCGATGGACATCGTCACGGTGCTCACCAAGGTCGTGCAGGAACAGCAGAAAATCGTTGACCAGC
>JAXDBM010000031.1:0-17586 GCA_034678725.1 Syntrophales bacterium
TTTGGGTCTGGTGTCGCTGCTCGATACAACGCGACGACTCCAGTGTGTTCAATGAACCGCCGGATGCGGAACCGCACGTCCGGTGGTGTGGGAGGACGGCGGGGGTGACCCCGCCTCCTACCCGATGATTATCAATCGAGATGCCGCATGAGCAGGCAACTCGGAAAAAACAACATTACGAGGAATTACACATGCGGAAACAATGCTTTGCATTCCTCATCTCGGATTGGAACGTCGAAAATTTACGGGGCAGGTTTTGATCCTGACCCTTCCAGCAGCAGCATTTGGGCGGCAACTCCTGTAACGCCGCAGTGAAATTTCGCATAGTTGCTCCCCAGGAACGTCTTTTTGTCCTCGCTGTAAAGGCTTGCCGTTGCCTTCATTCTTGTTGTCGGCCAATTCGTCGTGTCCGCATAGACATCAAAGCGGCCGGTTGTTCCGGCCGGGACGGTGATGTACTTTTGATCTGAAAAAACAGCCTGTCCCCTGTTCTCATCGACAACCGCTATTTCAACATAGCCGTTCTGGGGACTTGTACCGTAGTTTTCGACATTCAGGATAAGGTATTTCTTATTAGGCCCCTTAGGCACGTTTCCCGCGGCCTTCTCGACACTGCCCCATCGGATCGTCACCGGAGGGGGAGCAGACGGGTCGTAGATCTGGATGTCATAAGCCCCCGCCTTGTTGTCCGCAACAACCCCCGAGTAATAACCGGGGGGAAAGGTCATCGTGTAACAGCCGTCGGACGATTCCATGGAGACAAGATATTGCCTGCCCGCGTGAAAAGCGATGGGTCCCAGCGTGACATCCGCCGGGCCGGTGTGATTCAGCACCCACATACTGGCGGTATCGTCGTGCAAGGCGAACCAGACCACGCATCCGGGCTTGTCCCTGAATGCCGGATCATAATGGATTCTGACCTGATAGTTTCCGGTAGAAAGCATGCGGAAGCGAATGTAATCGTGTTTGTTGTGCTTACAGCCGCTGACACCCCCTTCCAGATAGGCAAGATGGCCGGTCATGTGCTCGCCAGGGTAGATATCGCCGACATTCTGGGCTGTCTCCGGGGAATCGTTCAGCTCGACATCGTTCGGGATCAACTGGGGATGGTATGCGATTTCGAGTTCATACCCGGTCGTCGCTGCTCCGACAAGAGAATACACGCTCTAGTACGCCCCCGCGGCGACGTAATAGGGGCCGAAGGTTGTACCACCGGGGGGGTCCTTGGTTGTGGATGCATAGCGAAACGGGCAGAGCGATTGATTTTTAGGATAAAATCCGATCTCCAGGACCGGGGTCCAGCCGGGAACCTCAGCCCCTAGTGTAAAGGACTTTAACGTGAAATACAACGCGCCATCCTGGTCGATGGTAAAATCGTGCCGGTCCTGCACTCCCGCGGCCGGGGAACCGGTGAACTTGAATATTTTCCATGGAAGGTAGGTGTGATCCGCCATGGCGACGCCGGGCGCAATGACCGACGTTATGATCGCCAGTGCAAGCACCCATATTCCCCGGACGAGGGAAATCATCCGCAGCTTGCCCGTCCGGCGAGGCGGCCCCTGCGGCAGATTGGGATGGTCAAACAGGCCGTGATCCTTTCTTTTCGTCCTCGCCATACTTTTCTCCTTGCATCACTCTTGAAAAGGGGGTGTCAATCTGTGGTTAACCTGTCTACGATGGCTGATTCATTTGCTTTTTTTATATGCGTCTCCTCTCTGTGAAAGTCAAGGAGATGCTTTAAGGAATACGCTTTGAAAGAGCGTGTTCCCGCGGACAATGCCGGACGCTTGGTTGCAAGGAATACGGTTTAACCCGTTATCATTGGCACAGACCGCCTTCCCAATCTCTCTCTTTGGCACGTGTAACTGAGAATGCGGGGAAGACTTGATTTGACGGAGTTTGTCAAGTCAAGGATAAGTCGGGGCACTAAAGTGCAAACCAAAAAATGCAATTGGATAATATTCTGTCAGGTGAGCGGTGTGAAGCAAAGATAGAGCCGGAATATCTAAAAACTATAAAGCCAAAATACCCTTTTTTGATCAGCGGTCTGGTTACTAACGTTGTCCCAAAGAGATTCCTGTTTTGCTCAATTTCCTGAGAGCCTTCCTCTCGTTTTCAGGTATAAGACCGGACTTCTGCATGTCTTTGACTTTGATGGCCCTCTGCGAAAGCCTTCCTATTGTCAGAAAGATACCCAGGAAAAACAATCCGAACATAAAGTATGGTTCTGTAAGAAGCATTTCGTCGATAAATAGTCCGACCCAGAAGAAAAGAAGGGATCCTGCGACGATGATGGACCCCCAGGTGCTGAGAGTTAGTATTTCTGTGAGAATGTTACTTTTGTGTGTTGAGATTGCCGTTATCATGGGATCGCCAAGGAGCCGGATCACCCCGGCTCCTTCCTTTCACGTTGTGTTTAGCCGACCAGGTTCTTCACCGCGTCAATCACCGGGTTGGTGAACAGGGCAATCAACACCGTGTACAGAGCGAAGGCGCCCACGGTCTCGCTGGTGTACATCTTCTCATACTTGTGTTTCAGGGAGATGATGATCAGTCCGCCTACGATCAGGCAGCCGAGCTGGAAGTAGGGGAAGTTCCCAACGCCGCCCAGGGTGACTTCCGCGAAGCTGAAACCTGCCGTCAGAAGAACCGCCGCCACTGCCGTTACCATTGTTCCGATTGTCTTTTTCATGATCCGTCTCCTTTGAGAGTTTTTGTTTTGTTTGACCTATTCTAATGCGGGAATCATGCCAAGTGGTGTGGCGCTATGGATAATAAAATTCATGTTGTTGTATTTATTAGAGATAAATCAATTCAGCGTGGGAGGATGTGAAAATTATCTGACTGAATGAAGGGGGGATTTGAATGATCCTTTAAAAATCGTTAAACGAAACGATCGGAATCCGGGTTCGGATGGGATTGAAATATTGGAGGGACCGCTATTTCTTAGTCGGTCAATGAATCAAGTTTTCTCAGGATAGGGTCTGTTGACAGAAATATATTGGTGGTTTCGGTTTCGTCATCATAGAGAAGAACTGCCAATCCGGTTTCAAGCTTGTGTTTCACACGGTGGAACATCGTATCCCAGGAAACCTCCCAGTTACCATAGTCCGTCCCTTCTCTTGAAATAAATTCTTCAATAATGCCCTGGAGGGCCTCGGGACTGAGCCTGTCGATTGGAATTTTATGGATGGGCATGACGATCGTTTAAGATATGTGCACTTGATATAATGCCAAATATTCTGCTGATCATGAAATTTCGCTTTCACGCCGTGAGGTCGGGGTCTTTTCATCTTCCAGCCGATGATCCATCCGGCAATTCTCCAGGAGCCGGCCGCACAGTCTGCATCATTTACGACTTCAAGGGCAGGATTTCTTCAAGCTCCTGTTGAAAACCAGCTTGTTCGATATACAGCATTGCCTTCCAGCCTTTTTGCCTTGCGCGGTTCACGTGGCCCGGATCATCGTCAATGAACAGGATTCGATCCGGTTCCACATTCACAGCCCGGGCCACGTCATCAAACAGACTGGCGTCCCTCTTGCCCTTGCCCAGGCGATAACTGCTAAAAATATAATTGAACAATCTGAAGAAATCATATTTTTTGTCCAGTTCTTCCAACAAGTCTGTCTGGTCGCTCAGGATCCCGACCTTGATGCCGTTGGACTTCAGCTTATTCACCAGATCGATCATCCAGTCCCGCAATATGAATCGTGAGAAGATTTCATTTCTGAGGGAAGCATCATCACCCCTCACCCCCTTTTCTCGCCTCAATGCATCCCAGAACGCGCTCTCAGGGGCTTTCCCAAGCACATAACCGGTGGAATAGATGATGTCGAATGCCGCCTGAACGAACGCCCCCTCATCCACGCCGTTTGCCCTGGCTACAGCCGTAAGGCCTTGCTTGAAGCCCTCTTCAGCAATCACACCGCCAAAATCGAACAAAACGATATCGATTTTGCCGTTCGCTCTTGTGATGTCCTCCATAATTCCCCTGGTTTTGCTTTGATGAAAAAAAGCAGCCTCATGTGCTTTTCAGATCGTGAGTTTTACTCAAAAGAGCAAACATATTCCAGGATGCCCTCATCCACGGAAATCTCAAAGGACGACTTGCCGGGCACCTTGAAGAACGTACCCTCCGTATAGGGGATCCATTGCCCTTCACCGGCCTGGCGGACCTTGCAGCTTCCAGCCGTAATCTCCATCCGTTCCGGGGCGTCGGTATTGAACCTGAAGGCACCGGAAAAGATCAGGCCGATGGTCTTTTTTTCCCCGTCTTTGAACAGGACCGTGTGGCTGATGACTCTGCCTTGAAAATAGATGTTGGCCTTGCACATCACACTGACATCATCGAAGCGTTCCGGCATGTTTGCTGACATCGTCTGCCTCCTTATTGGCTTTTATTCTCTTCAACAGTTTCAAAAGGGGTCCTTCTGAACGCCATGACCAGCAGGTATCCTCAAGCATATGAAGCTTGCCAAGAATGAACCCGGGAGATTTGTGGTCATTGTAGGCAGCATATCCCTGCACCGTTGATGGACCCATCGTCGTCAAAAGGGCCACGAGGTGCTGGCATCCTTTGCCGTTTCCGGCCAGTGACTTTACCTTTGCGGTAAACCCACCGGTAATCCTCAGTCCCTTGACTGAGTCCAGACTGCCGGCTGCCTCCAGGCATTCCTCACCCGGGACAACCGGCATCTCCACATGCAGATCCTCTATTTGAAGGGTGGTTTTGTTGACGAGCAAAAGGATGATCATCTGATGCAGGATGCCGGGCGATCTTGCCTCACCTGTTGCCATCTGAAATTCCTGGAATCGATCATCCGTCAGGCATCCCTTGATTACCAATCTCTGTTCATCGTAGTCGTAGGTGCTCGTTTCAATGGACCTCGTGTGACACTTGCCGCCATCCGGCTTTCTGAACCAGGTCATCCTGATATTGCTCCCGTGTTCTCGATTTCACGTTGCGCCGGTGCAAACGTGTGAGGGCGACAGCCCACCGGCACAACATACCCCTTGCTGACCAGCAGTTCGAGGACTGAGGAAGTCATGGACCGCAGGTTCCTGTACGTTCCCAGGATAAGGGATCCCTCCTGCAGCCGCCTGCATATTTTTGCACAGGTTAGCCCGTCCGGGTTCTGCCGGATCAGAGATTGCATCATACCACTTTGACTGTTAAAGTATAAAGCAAGGAAATTAATGTGTTGTGGTGACAGATGGCAAAAGATTAATGCGTAACCGAAGTTCGTGGCAAAGATGCATCGAAGTAATGATAAAGAGGGCATGCATGGTTTCAGGCGTCTCGATGAAGCATCGTATCGATGCGTGAGGCCGGGCAGACATGCACCGGATGCAAAAACAGGCAGTTTCAGGAAACGGATATCTTCAGCGTTCCTCCACGCCCGAGGATATCGTGAAGGTGAACATACCCCTTCAGCTTGTTCTGGCCATTGATGACGACCAGCGTCGTAATCTCCCGCTGCTGCATGGTTTCGATCGTCTGGGCAACGGAGGCGTTTTCCGTGATGGTTTTGGGGGAAGGGGTCATGATGTCGTCGATCAGCCTGTCTTTCAAGCTTTCACCCCGGCGGATCAGGCGGCGGAGGTCGCCATCCGTCAGGATGCCCAGCAGATGATTTTTGGCATCCGTCACCAGGACGAACCCCTTGTTTTTCTCGTCCATGATCCGAATGGCTTCCGCAAAAGTCGCGCCCCCGGCCACTCTTGGGATGTCCTTTCCGCGGATCATGACATCCCTGACCTTTGCCCGCAGCCGCAGGCCCAGGTTCCCGCCGGGATGGAATTTGTAGAAGTCCTTTTCGTTGAAGCTCCGCTTTTCGATCAGCGCGACGGCCAGCGCATCGCCCATGGCGAGAGCCGCCGTGGTGCTGGACGTGGGGGCCAGGCCGAAGGGGCAGGCCTCCCGCTGCACGGCCACATCGATGACCACATCGCTCTTCTGCGCAAGGGTCGACGCGGGGTTCCCTGTGAAGGCGATCAGCGGTGCGCCGATCTCGCGCACACTCCCGAGGATCATATTGAGTTCGTCCGTTTCCCCGCTGTTGGATATGGCCAGCATCACGTCGTCCCGCGTCAGGATGCCCAGATCGCCGTGCATTCCCTCCACGGGGTGGAGAAAGATCGCGTGGGTTCCGGTGCTGGTGAGGGTGGCGACGATTTTTTTGCCGATCAGTCCGGATTTACCGATTCCGGTCACGATCACGCGGCCCTTGGACTGGTAGATGATCTCGACGGCCCTGACAAACGACTCTCCGATCCTGTCCATCAGCGCAAGGATGGATTCGGCTTCGATTTTCAGGACCTCTCGGGCCTGTTGCATTGTCCGGTTATCTTCCATTACGTCCCTTTCGTTTCCTCATCCCGATGGATGCCGGTCATCTGCGAGGCAAGTTAGCAAAAATAGACTTCGCTGACAAGATGGATTTTCAAATTATTCCGGCCTATTGATTGACACGTTGGCTGGTTTTCCATATACTCCGCGATCATTTCACCGGTGGGAGCGGCCTTTGAAGGACATCCGGTTCAAGGGGCATTGGATCGCAGGAGGGGTTGTTACACTGCTTTTCACGCTGCTTCTGGCGGTTCGCCTCGATGTTTTCCCGAACTTCGCCCGGCAGCCGCAGGGGAAGACGCCCGGCGCCGCATCCGTTTCCCGGGAAGAGGACCAGTGGATGGCCATCTTCCAGGGGCAGAACCGAATCGGCTATGCGCACCGCAAGCTGACCGCAAGCGGCCGGGGCTACCGTTTCAATGAAGCCGTGCTGATGCGGATCAATACCATGGGGGTTGTCCAGGACATCCGTCTGCGGACGACGGGCGAGATGAATCCGGACATGACCCTGTCCGCTTTCCGTTTTGATCTTCAGTCGAGCCTTTTCCGGTTTACCGCGTACGGAGAGGTCAGGGACGGACAGGCAATGGTTCATTACGGACCGCCGGGGGAGGAGCGGAAGATCGAGATCGCGCTCCGGAATGCGCCGCGCCTGTCCGGCAATCTCTTCGATTCCCTGCGGGGGGGGACACTCGCCGCCGGGCAGGAGACGACCATTCATGTCTTTGACCCCGCTTCCCTGGCCGAGCGCCCCGTGCGGGTAACCGGCCTGGGGGATGAGACGATCGTGATCATGGGGAGGCCGCAGAAGGCCCGCAAGGTCGCGGTGGATTTCATGGGGGGGCGCCAATACGCCTGGTTGGGCGAGGACGGCGGCGTCCTGAGGGAGCAGGGCTTGCTGGGCATGACGCTCGAAAGGGTCGCAAAGGAGGAGGCTCTCGACGGCGTCGAACTGGCGGCGGGCGCCGACCTGACGGAAGCGGCGTCCATCCGCTCCAATGCCGTGATCGACAACCCGAATGCCCTGAAGCGGCTGACCGTTCGGCTGGCGAATGTGAACCCGGAACAGCTCCTCCTTTCGGGCGGGCGGCAGCAGTATCGAAGCGGCCTGTTGACGATCGAGCGGGAGGCGCCCCCACCGGCCGCGGCGACCGGCGGGTTGCTTTCCTTTGAAAACGGGCAATATCTGCGGGCGACGCCGCTGGTGCAGTCGGACCACCCGGATATTCGCAGGCAGGCTGCAAAGATCGTGTCACCCGATGACAGCGATGCGGTCAAGGCCGAAAAGCTGGTCGCCTGGGTCCATCGGAATGTGGAGAAGAAGCCGGTGCTGTCCGTGCCCAACGCGCTGGAAACCTTGGCCAACCGCGTGGGGGACTGCAACGAGCATGCCGTGCTGCTGGCCGCCCTGGCCCGCGCCGCGGGCATTCCGGCGCAGATCGAGGCCGGGCTGGTTTATCTGAAGGGGCGGTTCTTCTATCATGCCTGGAACACCCTGTATGTCGGGAATTGGGTCACCGCCGATGCGGTGACGGGCGACATGCCAGCCGATGTCACTCACATCCGCCTCGTCCGCGGGGAAGCGGACCGGCAGATGGACCTGATGGGCGTGATCGGCCGGCTGCAGCTGGAAATCGTGGACATGAAGAAATGATTGAACTGATCGATTTGACCAAACGCTATGGCCGGACGCTCGCGGTGGACCGGCTCAGCCTGTCCGTGCCCCACGGCGAGATATTCGGCTTCATCGGTCCGAACGGAGCCGGCAAAACCACCACAATCCGCATGATGGGCGGAACGCTGGCCCCCACGGAAGGCCGGGTCGTCATCGACGGGATCGACATGGCGGACCGCCCGGAGGAGGCCAAAAGGCGGATCGGCTTCATCCCGGACCGTCCCTTTCTCTACGAGAAGCTGACGGGCATGGAGTTCATGCGTTTTTCCGCCGACCTCTACGGCGTGGGTGACGGAATGTTTCAGGAGCGGGCCCGCGGCATCCTGAAGATGTTCGGCCTCCTGGAATGGTCCGCCGACCTCATCGAAGCTTACTCCCACGGCATGAAGCAGCGCCTGATCATCGCGGCCGCCCTGCTTCACGAGCCCCGGGTCATCGTGGTGGACGAGCCCATGGTGGGCCTCGATCCGGCCGCCATCAAGATGGTGAAGGACATCCTGAAGGGCTTGGCCCGTCAGGGGACCACGATTTTCATGTCCACCCACACCCTTTCCGTTGCCGAGGACCTCTGCGACCGGATCGGCATTATCCACAGGGGAAACCTGATTGCGATGGGAACGACCCGGGAGCTGAAGCGTATGGCCCGAGTCCAGGAAGCGGATCTCGAAGCGGTTTTTCTGAGGCTGATTGAGGAGCAAGACCTGCCATGAGCGGCGTGCTCACCCTCCTGAAGCCGCGCCTCTGGTCCTTCAGAAACGGCTGGGCGTCGCGGGACGCGGAATCCAGGAACATCAAATGGCTGCTCTTCGGGCTGATCGGCCTCGCCTTCTGGGGGGGCATTTTCGTCGCATTTTACCGCGTCCTGAGATATTTTCAGGGCGTGGAAGGCTTTGGCGACATCCTGGCCTACAAGCTCCTGTCCATGGTGCTGGTCACTTTTTTCGCCCTTCTTATCTTCAGCGGTATCGTCACGTCTCTATCCAAATTCTACCTGAGCCGGGACCTGGTTCTGGTTCACGCGATGCCCGTGACGCCCGCCAGGATCCTGCTGGCCCGGTGGATCGAGAGCACGATAGACAGCTCTTGGATGGTGATCGCTTACAGCCTGCCGGTCTTTCTCTCCTACGGCATCGTCTATCAAGCCGGACTTTTCTTCTATGCGACGGTGGCGATCGCGCTGCTGCCCCTCTGCATGATCGGTTCGGCCGTGAGCGCCGCGGCCGTGATTCTCATTGCCCGGATCCTGCCCGCCGGTCGCATTCGGACGGTGTTCGTCTTCCTGGGGCTGGTGCTGTTCGTGATCCTGGTGGTCGCCTTCCGGATGATGCGGCCGGAGCAGCTCACCAACCCGGACAGCTTTGCCTCCGTCCTGTTGTATTTGAGATCGATGGAGACGCCCGGCGCGCCGTGGCTGCCGACGACATGGATTTATGACGGCATTACAGGCGCCCTGGCGGGAGCTTTCAAAAAAGCCATTTTCAACTTGGCGCTGCTCTGGAGCTGCGCGGCCACGCTGGTCTATCTCATCACCTGGCTGGCCGGGGCGGCGTACTTTTCCGGTTTTTCGAAGGCGCAGACCACGGCCGAGCGTCTACTGCCGTCTCGGCAGGAAAGGGGGAGCGGGACAGCCTGGCTGCTGAATCTGCTGTCCGGGCCGACGCGGGCCTTCGCCGTCAAGGAAATCAAGACCTTTACGCGGGATCAGACCCAGTGGCCGCAGATCTTTCTCATCATCGCGCTCATCGTCGTCTATCTTTACAATTTTTCCGTACTGCCGCTGGACAAGACGCCCTTCAAGACGTTCTACCTGCAGAATGTTTTCTCTTTCCTGAACATGGGCCTGGCCGCTTTTGTCCTCACGGCCATCGCCGCCCGGTTCGTCTTTCCGGCGGTCAGCGCCGAGGGAAGCGCCTTCTGGATTGTCCGGGCCGCGCCCATTCCGATCCGGACCTTCCTCCGGGTGAAGTTTTTCGTTTATTTCATTCCCCTGCTGGTCTTGACGGAGATTTTGATCGTGGCGACGAACATCCTGCTGCAGGTGACGGACTTCATGATGGTCCTGTCCGCCGCAACGGTGCTGCTGATGGTGCCCGGCGTGGTGGCCATGGGGGTGGGGCTGGGCGCGGCCTACCCCGATTTTCAGTCGGAGAACCCCGCCCAGGCAGTAACCAGCTTCGGGGGCCTGCTCTTCATGATTCTCTGCGCCGGTTTTATCGCCGCGGTGATCATCCTGGAGGCCGGGCCCGTTTATGCCGTCTTCATGGCGGGCGTCCGGGGCAGGGACCTCTCCGCGGCGCAATGGGCCGGAGTGATCCTCTCCTTCGCCCTGGTGCTCGTGCTCTGTCTCCTGGCGTTCATCCTGCCCATGCGCCTGGGCGAGCGGCGTCTGAAATCCCTGGCTTAGCGGACGCTATTTTTTCTTGCTTTCCATACTGCGCAGAAAGGCCTTTTGGACCTCGCCGGTGTTGAAGAAGGCCGAGTTCCAGGCCGCAACATAGTTCAGGCCATCATCGACGCTGTGGTCCTGCATGTAATTGAGGATCTTCTTGGTTCCCCGGACGGCGTTGTCGGCGTTGCCCGTGATTTCCAGGGCCAGGCTCAGGGCGCCTTTCATCAGGGCTTCCCGGTCCTCATGGATTTCGTTGATCAGGCCCATCCGCAGGGCTACCTCCGCGGAGATGTCCCGCCCGGTCAGAGCCAGCATCCGGGCGTTGCCCTGTCCGATGATTCCGGGCAGGCGGTTCAGGCTGCCCATGTCGGCAACGATGGCGATCTTCGTTTCCCGAAGCGAAAAGACGGCGTCCTTCGCAGCCAGGCGCAGGTCGCAGGCGGCGATCAGGTCCAGGCCGCCGCCGATGCAATGACGGTGGATCGCGGCGATGTAGACGTTGTTCCCCTCGGTCATGCGGTTGAAGCCCTGCTGCATCTGGAGGATCAGGTCGTGCATCTGCTCCCGGAATTCCGGCTTGGCGCCGACCAGAACATCCTGGTTGTTCATGAAAAACTCAAAGGCGTCGATGCCGACGCTGAAGGACTTCCCCCTGCCTGCGATGATCACCGCGCGGACATCCGGGTCCTTCTCCAGATCGTCCACGACGAGGGGGAGGTCACGCCAGAAGGGCCAGCTCATGGCGTTCAGTTTGTCCGGCCGGTTCAGGTATAAAATGGCGGTTTGCTGATCCGCCAGTTTCTCGACTTCAAAAAATGGGTATGCATTCATGCGGAAAGCTCCTTTCTCTATGGGTAGCACCTTCTACCGGAACATCCGCCGGATTGTCAACGGCTTTTCGGCGCCTTTCCGGAATGCGCACACGGGTGCGGCAGGTTCAGTTTCGACTTTTGCCCGGCCCCGGTTTGTGTTAATGAGAGCCACGATATGAAAAGCATTTTCCTTTCCGACGCCCACCTGAAAAGCGGACGGGACAAGAGCTACCGCGACCTGATGCGCTTCCTCGACTCGCTCGGCGCAGAGAAGCTCGACCACCTGTTCATTGCCGGCGATTTTTTCGATTTCTGGTTCGGCAGGCGCGACCTTGTCTATCCGGACTTCATGCCCGTTATTGAAAAGCTGATGGCCCTGAGAGACGCCGGGGCGCATATCGGCCTGTGCGAAGGGAACCATGATTTTTTCCTCGAGGATTATTTCGCCGGAATCCCGGGCTTCACGGTGTACCGGGAGTCGGCCGTTTTCGACCTGGAGGGCCGGAAAACCCTGGTGGCCCACGGCGATCTCGTGGACCGCGAAAACAGGGGATATTTGCTGCTGCGGAAGATCCTGAGGAGTGGCCTCTTCTACCGGATGCAGCGGAACATTCCCTCTCGGATCCTCTGGACGCTGGCGCGGATCAGCTCCAGCACGAGCCGGGAGCTTTACCCGCAGAAGGAGGAGGAGCTGGTCCGCAAAATGGAGGCATTTGCCATGGATCGCTTTCGGGAGGGATTCGACAGCGTCATCCTGGGGCATTCCCACAAACCGCTCCTGAAAGAGTGTTCGATCGATGGCGGAAGAAAAATGTTTGCGACGCTGGGAGATTGGATGCGGCACAATTCCTACCTCTGCTGCAGGGATCGTTCATTCAGCCTTCTGTACTATAAAACTGAATGAATCCGGTAAGAAAGCAGATTCCGATAATTGCTGGACAGCCAGGGTCGGATATGATATGCGTCCCCATTCGCTTTGAGGAGTCTCGTTGATGAATTTCGGCGGCATTGAACCGGAATACACACGCTTCGATCAGGCCACCTTCGTCGTTGTCCCCGTTCCCTACGATCTCACGTCCACCTACCAGTCCGGGTCGCGGATGGGGCCTGCCGCCATCCTGGATGCGTCGGCGCACATGGAGCTTTACGACGAGGAGCTACGCCGGGAGACCTACCTGGCCGGAATCCACACCCTCCCGTCCCTGGAGGCAGACGCCCGGGGACCGCGGGAGATGATGGAAACGGTCCGGCGGCAGATATTCGAAGTCGTTTCGGCAGGCAAGATTCCGGTCACGCTGGGTGGCGAGCACAGCATCTCCTTCGGATGCGTTCAAGCCGTGCAGGAGGTATATCCGGGCCTGTCGGTGCTGCAACTGGACGCCCACGCCGATATGAGGGATTCGTACCAGGGCAGCCCTTTCAGCCATGCCTCCGTGGCGCGCCGCATTTCCGAACGGTGCCCGCTGGTCCAGGCGGGCATTCGAAGCATGAGCGCCGAGGAGGCCGCTTTCCTGCCGGCCAGTGCGGTCAAGACCTTTTCCGCCGACTTCATCCTGGACGATCCGGACGGGTGCCGGGCGATCGCCGCATGCCTGGAAGGCGACGTGTACATCTCTGTCGATCTCGATGTCCTCGATCCGGCTTTCCTGCCCGCGACGGGTACGCCGGAGCCGGGCGGGATCCGCTGGAACGACGTGCTGCGGCTGATCCGAGCGGTTTCCGGGCGTTGCCGGGTCCGGGGATTCGATGTCGTTGAACTGTCGCCGATTCCAGGGATGATTGCCTCTGACTTCCTGGCGGCCAAGCTGGTTTACCGAATGATGGGATATGCGCTCGCAAACACCGATCCATCGATCAAAGGAGAGAAAAATTGAACGATTATGTGCCCAAAATGATCTTTTTTACCAAGGGTGTGGGGACGCACAAGGAGGAGCTCCATTCATTTGAACTGGCCCTGAGGGACGCCGGCATCGAGAAATGCAACCTCGTCCAGGTTTCCAGCATCTTTCCGCCGGCTTGCAAGGTGATCTCGAAAGAGCGTGGCCTGAAAGAGCTGAAGCCGGGGGCGATCACGTACTGCGTGCTGAGCCGCTGCTGCAGCAACGAGCCCCGGCGCCTGCTGGCGGCATCGGTCGGGTGCGCCATTCCCGCGGACAAGAAAACCTACGGATACATCAGCGAGCATCATTCCTTCGGCCAGACGGAGCGCCAGGCCGGCGATTATTCGGAAGACCTGGCCGCCGCCATGCTGGCATCGACACTGGGCATCGACTTCGACATCGACGAAAGCTGGGACGAAAAGAAAGAGATCTTCAAGATCAGCGGGAAAATCGTCAGCACCCGGAACATCACCCAGTCCAGCATTGTCAAGAAGCATGGGTACACGACCGTGCTGGCCGCGGCGGTATTCGTATTCTGATCACGAGATCGGAAAAGCCCGGGCCATTTGATGTGCCTGTTGCCGTGAAATACCCCTTGACAAAAGGTAGCCGGTTGTTTTAGAGAAGTCACTCTTTTGAAAAGTGAATATTGAAATGACGCGGGGTGGAGCAGTCCGGTAGCTCGTTGGGCTCATAACCCAAAGGTCGGTGGTTCAAATCCACCCCCCGCTACCAAAACAAAAACAAGGGCTTAGATGAGAAATCGAAGCCCTTTTTTCTTGCCTTGAAAATTCAATTCCCACCACAATTCCCACCTCAATGCACATAAAAAAAGAGGGGTGGCCGTTAAAG
Organism: Syntrophales bacterium; assembly: GCA_034678725.1. Classification (GTDB taxonomy): domain Bacteria; phylum Desulfobacterota; class Syntrophia; order Syntrophales; family Fen-1087; genus JAXDBM01. Next base: position 13,959 of record JAXDBM010000031.1, read on the forward strand.
CCACCCCCCGGGCAGGGCCCTCAGCGCTTGCCGTCCGTCCATTCGATTGTCGCACCCGGCGTGCTGCCCGGCCGCATCTTGCCCTGATAGACAATCAAGGTGCGGATGCTCTCCGGCCCCGTATCCGGCAGCCGTCGCCATTCGTACAGGTGGCCGTCCATCCTGTCAAGAATCAGCGCCGCGCTTTCTGCGGGGCTGTCAATTGCCACAAGCGCGAATCTGTCCGGCCTCTCGTGCGCCCGCTGCCAGCCGATAACAGCCAGGCTCACGGTAATCGTGGCCAGCAGCGCCAGCACGAGCACGCCAACCGCGTCTCCAAAAAAATCGGACTCCCTTTTCTTCATTTCACACCTCCAAACAAAAATGCCCGTGGAACGCTTACGCCCATAACAAGCGCCCGGCCCTCACGGGTACCGGATTCCACGAGCAAGTTTGTTCTGCTACAAAAACGAACAGGCATTAACGGATGCCCTCCCGGTTATGAATTTAAGCAAGCTCAGGATACTTTTTCCGCGGCCGCTGTCAAGGATTATTTCGCCCAGGAAAGGGCATTGATTCAGTCCGGCACATCACTCTGCCCCTGCCCCTAAAGATTCAACCTGGGGGCTCTGGTGGCGTCGTGCAAGGGCTCGCTTGACATGTTCGCGGGCCGTATCCGGTTCAACGTCCAGGCAGGCGCACACGAAATCAAAGAAATGATTGCCCTCATCGAAAAGATACTCCTGGGCCGCCTGGGTGTACGGGTACATTACGGCATCTTTCGTGACGGCGAGCCAAAGACGATATTCCGGCGTGAATGCTGCCTCTCGTGCTTCCTGGATTGTCTCGTCAATCTTAGGCGGCATGGCAGAAGGGGAGGGAAGGGAAATAAAGAGGCAGCAGCAGGGAAAGGGAGCGCCAAAGCCCGCTGCTGCCCCTGCCGGCTCATGGGCTTGGAGAAGCCCACACCGGCCGCCGGAGTTTTTCAATGCCAGGGCACGCCCGGCTAATCCCTGGCCACAATCTGCCCCGTTTCAGGGGCGGGCTGTGGCTGCCCATCTCGCAATACAGAAAGAAATCTTCCCGCACCGCTCTCGCACCGGGCCAGGCCCGGCATGAAATTGACGGCCAGGGCCGTAACCCCGGCCGGTGTTATCAGCTACGAGTTGCCAACGTAACGAAAGGTGAAAGCGCAGCGCTGCCCTTGTAGGGAGTTAACGCTGAGCTGAGGGCCGGCTGGCCGTCCCAGCGCATAACGAAGCGGAATACCGACTCTGCGTAGTCGAACCTCACGTGAATTGACATCGCGCTTTCAATCCCGCCCTTCTCTGCAATCACATAATTTGACAAGTCGGCCAGGATGATGTCCCCAACCGTGCCGAGTGAGGCGCACTGCTCGCAGACAATAACCGGGCGGCCGAAGAGCGTCGCATAGGGTTGGCCGCTTATACCGCCGGCCGGCATCCACACCGGCGCGCCGCTTGTTCCCAGCGCGATAGACATTTGAAAAAGTTGCGGCAGAACGTTTCTGTTCACGAGCCACACCGAATTCGCATCCGACGACGGGAGAAGCCGGGCATACATATCGCAGACGTTCTCAAAGCACACCGTCGCCGCCGCCTGGCCGCTCTGCTTCGACACGGTTACAAGGCAGCCGCTGTGCAGGATGCCCATGGGAGTTCCCGCGCCGAGGCCATTCAATATCTGATTGTCCATCTGAAACCCGAATTCCGAAACAAACGCCTGCCGGATAACATTCTCCAGCACCGCGCTATCCGCAAGCACTTCGTCGCTCGCATAGCACAAGCCAATCATTTTCTTGAGAGAGAGTTCCATTTGCCGAAAAGCAGGCTTGCTGGCGGTAAATTTCCCAGCCTCGTCAACGAAAAAGCTAAGGATGCCGCCGAAACGCGTGGACGCCCTGGAAGTTTCATCGAATGCGTTGATTTTGATTGAATTGGAATTGCCAGAAATCTGAATCCTCCGGCAGCGCTGCGCGAGAATTCCCGTCTGATAAACAGCCTGCAGCAGCTCATTTGAATAATCGCTCTGCACGAGAAAGCCGCCCTCACTCGGCACCGTCTCGCTGAGGCCCGTCGCCGCACGGGCCTCATAAAGCCTTGAATCCACCTGGCCGCCCGGCGTGCCGGCTGCTGCCACGCTACGCAACATCTCACCGAACGACGAAAACGGCCCGCCGGAGCCACGCCACGAATCCGCACCGCTGCCCGTCGGTGCGGGCCGTGTCAATGGCTTATTCACCGGCAAAGCCCGCAAGTCGTCGGAAACCATATCCTGAAATTCCTTCACCATGGCCGCTTCCTCTGCCGTCAAAGCCCGGCCTGCTTTTTTCGCGTTAACGATAATTTCATTCATCCTTAAAAATACCCGTGCATGGGCTTCTTGCTCTCTGATATTCATTTTGAAAACTCCTTCATGTTTTTTTGTATATGATTCATCGCGGGGGAATGGCTCACCGCCGGTTCGCCCGCGATGATAATCGGGTGACGGCCTGGCCGTGATGCGGAAGTCGCGAGTTTCCGAATCACGGCGTCGTGTGCTTTACACGGCGGCACGCTCTTACCTGTGCCTCATCCCCGGCTTTTTAAATTGTCATTTATCGTGATGTGCATCTCTTTGACTTTCGACGGCCATGCCGCCGACTTCCTGGGCAGCCTCGCGCCGTCATAGACGCATTCAGCCCAGGCCGGAAGATACTGCCCGTATCCGAGCAAGCTCTCCGCAGAGAATCCCCCTCGCACCCCCGGCGTCGCCTCATCGTCGCGCCATGTCTTCAATAGGGTGTTTCTGTGCCTTCGCCATAATTCGCAGCCACCCTCATTCAATTCAAATTCATCATACCCCTTGCCTATCGCAATCCCGCGCGGGCCAGCGCACGCCTGGCAGCCGCAGAGGCATGAGCCCGTCAGCAAATGCAATGCCAGGAATCCATCGGGCTTTGTGTTCTGCTTCCTTTGTCTCATCGTTTCGCCCCCACAAAGGTTTTGCCAGCCGAATATCGCTGCCACTCCGTCGGACGCCCAGGTGCCTTCTCTTCTGCGGCGATATCCAGCAGCTTCAGGGATTTCATAACAGCCAGGAAGTGGCTGCGGGCATCCCTGGCCGTAGCGAGAAGCGGGTGCGCTTTCGTTTGGCCCCTGTCTCCGGTGACAACAAACCCATCCCTCTCGACAGCCCGCATGCATTCCGTTTCAACATCCAGCGCACGCAAACCCGAATCCAGCGTGGCCAATCCCGCAACGTCATCGGCGAAATCATTAACCTCCAATATCCTCTGCCGCAGCATTGCAGCCTCTTCAGACAATGCTTTCATATTTTACCAGTGGATTGAAATTAATCAACAATATCAAATTAATGCATCAATTATGCCAAATAACGCCTTAAAACGCCCCACTTTTCACCGGCAGGGAAGCGAAAAAGTTGAATGGAGTAACGCAAGGGTACCCGACCGGTTCATTTGCCGCAGCTTCGGTATGATTGACGGCACCCTCCATGCCTTTCACTCCACCAATTATATATATGTAATCATTCATCATTTACTTTCATCATATCACATATGTAATAAAAAGTGGAGTGAAAAGTTGCAACACCCCATAAAACTTTTTACTGCGAAAACTCGCACGCCACG
>JAXDBM010000032.1:0-39418 GCA_034678725.1 Syntrophales bacterium
TTCCTCCTCTCGACATTTTATAATTCACTTTACTGCTTCACAAAGGGATAGCACATGGGATCCACCCAGATCCCGCCAACCTTATATGCCTTCTTCCGCGATTCCTTCACTTTCTTGTTTCCCGTCAATGGATCCCGATCCTGAATCATTGTATGTCTCTCCTCCTTATTACAGGGTCAGCCCGCAGTGATGATCGACATGGCGCTGTTGCCGCCCTTCCCGGCTTTCCTTCCCGATCATCATGGCTGTGATGCTGATCTGCGGGTTGAACTCGATTCTTTCCGGTTTTGCTGCTTTCATCTTCCCGTGTTTCCCTTGCCTGTTTCTCCCCTCGTTTGAGGCTACATTAATCCAGAAGACAGTTTGAAACAATCGGAGGAAACCTGAATCTCGTATGGGAAAGGGGAGATGAACAGGGTCAGCAAATCGGACATCGGGCATCGGACTTTGTCCGATGGATTTGGGATACATCACGGATCAGGCAGTAGAGTCCGAACATCCCGACCTTCCTGTCTTTCGGGGCGAGATCCATGATCAGCATCTTTCACGTGGGCTACACGTGGGCTAACCGAAGTCCTTCAGGACACGGACGATGACGGGCACGGGAAAGCATCGGGATAACAGGCGAAACAAGAGAATAATTGAGGAGTTGAAGAAGGTGCTCGCATAGTAATTTCTTCAACATTCCAATACTTGCCAGCCTCATCAGACAAAGTCTGATCCATTTTAACGCCATCTTCCCTGGTTAGAATCAGAATTCCTCCGATTGTTGCAAAGAGTGTTCGGGACCATTGTGAAGACGAAAGAGGATTGAAAGAACAATGAACGTCGTTCTGAAGGGAAAAGTCGATTTCATTCCCCAAAAAGGTCTTCCGGGGAAGACGATCACACGGTCTGGGACCAGCTCTCGTCAGAGTGACCGGAACAATGGCGAGGCATTCGATTTTCTTGCAAGATGCGGCTTGATCACGGGAGGTTATTATGGAGTCCGATTTTACGATGCCGACATACAAGAGAGCGGTTCAATTGTTTCAAGAATGGGGGTTTCTGGTTGAGGAAGGCCCCGGTCAGGACGAAGTAACATTGATACTGGAAGGGCCGGGATATCGCTCTTACTACGTCTATGAAATGACCCATCTGCCGCAAATCGCTGCGGTCGCCCTGATGGTACGCCAGAATAAAGACACCATGAAGGAAAGGCAATTTCCCTCACGGCGGCGTCCAACGGATGGTCCATACGCTGCTGAGCAACGAATGTTGAATTGATGAATTGACACCCTTTCCGAACTTCGACCTGATCAAGGGCAAAGGAAGCTGCCATTTCTCAGTGAACCCGGGTTCGTTATTCAGTCCCGTCAGCCTTGAGTATTTTACCATCCAGGGATGAGGAGCCTATACCCCTGGATGGTAATTACAACAATCTACATGCTCTGATCTAGGATACAAACATACTTTTTTTTACCATTTAGAAGACGCAAATCTTCTTGGTTTTGCACTAAAGTATATGTCTGTCTTCCAAATCGCAATGCCTTCTTGTACGAAGGCATATAAACATCTATGTTACCACGATTTCTTCGATTTGTCCGATCCTTGACGATAAAGGTCCCCATATCGCTGATTTTGATTTTGGTTCCCAGTTTGAGGCCTTTACGTTCCAAGTCCGGTGAAACAGCTACAATCCCCTTTCTAACGGTCTCTCCAGAAGCCGTCTTCCCGTTATTGTGGTAACACTCCTTCAATGTGTACGCTGTCACGGATGCCTCGATTTCTTCCGCCCATAAACTGCCGGACGAAACAAACAGGATACACATTCCTAAAAGCACGACTCTTGCTACTAATAGGTTTATTCTTGTCATAATGACCTCCTTGTGCTGAAAAGAGCAAAAGCACTCTTTTTTGCACAGATTGGGTTATGGCTACCTTAGCCTACCCGTAGCTCCTCTATATTAACACTCTTACAAAGAGCGGAATACGATAAATCGTCCTTATTGCAGAATCCCAACCTATCCCGGAAATATTGGAAGAAGAAATGGAGTTTCGATAAGGACTAGCTGTGAAGGAGAAGAAGCATATACAAACTGTTCTTCGATGTCAATTATTCTTTTTCACAATGTCGGTCTCAAGTTTAAAGTCGTTTATTGCTTACCGATCGAGAGCGTTTTTTGCCTTCAAAGATGCCGGATACTCTCAATCAGGAAGTCGTCCCCGCTTCCCTGAAGCGGGGACAATGCAAACTCCGGATCTGCAGGATTCGGGCGGCATTCAGTGATCCGGATGGATCAGCTACCGTCAAGAACGGAGGCCCCCAAAAAAACAAGGCAGGAAGAGCCTCCTGCCTTGCCTGTCATCCAACAATGACCGGATGCGATTTGCCCGGTCCCGGAACCAATGTCAGTTTTTCTTTTCCTTCCCTTTCTTGACCGGTGCTTTTGCCGTGGCTGCCTGCTGACCCGCAATGCGACCCATGACGAGACAATTGGCCAGTGATGCGCCTCCGATATAGTCTTCATAGTAGAGCCCGCCGGCGCACTCCCCCGCTGCATAGAGGCCTGGGATAGCCTTGCCGTCCGCCTCCAGGGCCTGCGCCTTTTCGTTGATCCGGATGCCGCCGAAGGTCAGCGTGATCCCCGGAGACAACGGGTAAAAGGCATAGAACTTCGGCGCCGATACTTTGTATGCAAACGCCGCCTTTGCCGGTTGAGCGTCCGGCGCCTTTTCATCCTTCACGGCAGCATTGAAATCGGCGATGGTCTTCTCCAGAGATGCGGCCGGGACGCCGATCTTGGCTGCCAGTTCGCCGATGGTATCCGCTTGCACGATGTCGATTCCAAGACCCTCAAACTGTTTGATCGATGCAGCGACACCGGGCTTCTTTTTGATCTCCTCATCAAAAACCAGGGCAACCGTCTGGCCGGGCTGCTTCATCGCGGCCTTTCCATTCGCCACATACCCGAGGGATTCGTCGACGTAGCGTTTTCCGTCTTTATTGATGCCCAGCGTATAGGCGACGGCCATGAATGGATTTCCCGCCGCCGTGTTTTTGGGCGACACGGCCGCGACGTGCACGGAGGCCATTCCTCCCATGTTGACCCACATCGCACCAGCTTCCCGGGCCATGTGCAAGCCGTCGCCGGTGGCGGTTTTCGCTCCCCGCAGCATCATCTCGTCGGCATTGGGATCGACAAAGGTCTCCAGCATCTCGCGATTGCCGCCATACCCGCCCGTGGCAATGACCACCGCATCGGCAAGATAGTCCTTAAGTCCTGCTGCATCCGACGCCCGGACCCCGATAACGGCTCCGGACTCACCCAGAATCAACTGTTTGGCTTTGGTCTCATAGAAGATTTTGCCGCCTTTTTTCGTCAGCTTGCCGCGCAGCGTTTCCAATCCTTTTGGCATCCCCTTGTAAGCACCGGGCTTGAACACGACACTCTTGACGCGATAGCCGGCGACGGTCATCGGGTCTGTGAGTTCCGCACCCTGCTCCTTCAGCCAGTTAACGGCATCAAGGGATTGATTGGCCAGCACTCTGGAAAGCGCGGCATTCCCCTTGCCTGAGCTCTTTTTCATGAAATCTTCGTAATATTCATCCTTGGCCGCCTGACTGCCGTCACGGGTTACCGCGATCAGACCACCGGCAAGTCTCGAGTTCCCACCAACTTCCTTTTCGGAAACTTTTTCAAGGACCGCAACTTTTGCACCGGCGTTCTGCGCCGCCAGGGCCGCCGCCATTCCGGTCAGCCCCGTACCGATCACAACCACGTTGAATTTTTCGCTTCTCTTGGCTTTCGGCAACAGGGCAGCCTGCGCGAGGTCGATCTTGCCAAGAGTGAGCAATCCCGCGCCCAGACCCAGACCGCGGATGAACTGCCTTCTGTTTACGGAACCGAACTGATCTTTTTTCATGTCTGCCTCCTTTTGTTGAGAAAATTCTGGTTTAAGCTTTTTTTCGGAAGTTTCCGGACGTGGCATCCATGATGGCTTTGCCATTTCCTCAGTGATCGCGTCTTCAGTCGAATGTTCTAATGTTCGTGGCAGGTTTTGCACCGATCAAAGGTTCTGTCGTGATGGCAGCCGAAGCACTTCTCCACATCCGCCCGCTCCACTTTATCCCCGGGCTTCATGTTTTCCTTGTGGGGCTTGTGGCAAAATGTGCAATCCTGGATTCCCTTCTCAGTCTTGTCTTCATGAGGCCAGTACTGGTGAGGGTTTACCGCCGTGATCTTGGACTTCCCGGGATCGAACCCTTTGAAGAATGGCGGCTTTGAGGCCAACTTTTCATACGGTCCGTGGCACATCAGGCATCTGGCTTTGGAGATGTCCTGTCCGGCGGCTGCGGCATTTCCGGGGACCGCTGAAAACATGAGACCCAGGAACACCGAAACGATAAAGGCGCATGTCAGGAGCTTTTTCATTCTGGATTCTTCCTTTCATCAAAGCGGGGTGCGGGCGTGTTCCCCGCACCCCTGGAAGTCATGCGTTTAACCCCATCTCTTGAGTTTGGCCGCATGAGGACCGGCCGTCCAGCCGCCGAAAAGGCGTAGCAGGGCAGGTTCGTAAACTCGCCTGTCAGGCCATCGAACCAGATTGCATACTCCCGATGTCCGAAACCGTGCCTGGCCGGGCGTTTTTCATCCATGAACCGTTGCGCTCTCCTGTTCAGCCATGCTTGTCAAAACGGGTCACCGGGACACCAGCCACCGGAATCGTAATCCAGTTTGCAGCTCGTCACTTTTGCGCCATCAAATCGAATGATATAATATTGCGGTTTTGATTCAAAACTCGGTATCGCTGCCCATGGATCAACATGAAAAATTTTCCCGTTCGAATCTCGAATCTGGATATTATTAAAGATCGTTCCACCATAATGACGACATGATTGGTCCTTGTGACCGGATGGTATCGTATCCCATCCAAAGCTGTGGTCTGCCACCCAAGTTCCCTTCCAGGAGATGCTGGCGCCTCCCATAACTCTATTATCCAGTACCGCACAGATGTCTCCCCAAAAGCTGCCCAAACCGCCGGTTTTTGGCGCTCCGCAATCGTCCGGACAGTTTGATGCATTTTCGCCGCTCTGGCATACGGCATTTCCGCACACTGCGCTGACACCCGGACTGAAATCGCCGGCGCATGAATGTATCGTTGCGGACCAAGACATTGTCCCGGATGCGGAATCCGTAACCCCAATCGCCAGTACGTGAGTATTCCCCTCCAGGTCCGTTGTCGTCCATGTTCCGGCGGGGTCTTCTGCGGTCCCGTTTTCACGGGTCCAGGTCATGACATCACGATCGCGATAATCCGTCCATGTCATCGTGGTGGCCGATATGGCCACTTCTGTTTTCGTGTTTGTGTCACCCGCAATCGGCCCGTTGCAGAGAAAATCGGAATTGGTCCAATTCATGGTTAACGTACGATCCGAATAGGCATATGTCCCGTTTGCCGAATATTTTGCGACGCTGGCTTCATCCCCTCCGCCGGAAGTGCAACCCGCCATAGCCATAAACAACACGACCGAAAGTAAAATGTGTATCTTCCTCACTACCATTTCCTTTCAGATTTGATGAACGAAAATAATTGGATCAGATTCTTTTCCCAAGTGTGAGCTTTAGGCAAGCCAGACAGGCATGTCAAGGAAATCTTGCCTCGAAAGATGAACCGCTCTGGTTTTGTTTACCCTCAGGTGCAGATTTTTATCGGTTGCGGATCGAAGTGTTTTGCAAATCAGTGGCATGAGAAAACAACCGTACAGAAAGGAACTTACCTTTTCAAAAACAGACAAATCCGCCCTTCTGACCTGCAGGTTCTTGAAACTGTATCAATAATCTGAGCCCGGCCGCTGATATTCAGACTTTTTTGATGACAGTGACCGGATGATTCAAGCCGATGTCGGGAAGCGCGCGATAACCGGGCATCCATAAAATATTTGTCATCGCGCGGGCGCTGATATATGCTGTTCATGAAGGCTGCGGGCGCGCGGGATCGTCCCATCTGAAAAGGCAACAGATTTTCGAAAAGGAGCGAATGGCTCCCCGACAAGGAGAAAAGATCATGACCAGGCGTATCATTCGTATGATCGCGATTTTTGTTGCGGCGCTGCTGCTTCCGGCCTGTGCCGCCTACAAGCAGCAGGTTGTCCCCTTTAAACTGCCGTCCGCTTATCCGAACGTGACGGAGGTTGCCGACGCCCAGATCGCCGCGCAGGCCTACGAAGACGCGAAGAACGCGGAGGCGGCATTCGGCTTCGACATCCGTGGCGCAGAAATCCTGCCGGTCAAGGTAATCTTCGACAACCGGGGCAGGCATTCCCTGGAAATCGTGGCGAGCCAGACCTTTCTGGTGGATGCGGAAAACAATCTCTGGCCCATCCTGGACCAGGCGATCGCCTACGATCGGATTGCCAAGATGACGGCATGGAGCAACGTGGCCCCGGAGGGGGCCAAGACCGCCTTCCTGGGCGCCATGGTGGGTGTCATCATCGGGGCTGCCGTCGGGATCGTCTCGGGCGGGAGCGTCGGTGAAGCCCTGGGGAAGGGCGCGGCCATCGGCGCCGCCGCGGGCGCAACGGTAGGCGGGGCCAAGGCACTGTCGGACCACGACGTGGAGATCCGGGTCCGGGATGATCTGGAAGCGAGGTCCCTGCAAAGCAGGCCGATCCCGCCGCAACAGGTCGCGCACGGCTTTCTCTTCTTTCCCGGGGAAGCGAAAACGATCCGGGAGCTGCGCCTTCAGATCCGGGCCCTGGACACAGGCGCGATTTATCCGCTGACGCTGAGATTCTGATCCCGGTCAGGAGGGCTTCCGCTCTTTCAGGGCTTCCTCCTCGAAATTGCCGGCTGTCGCGTCCTTGTCCTGATCAAAATACATGGGATAGTGTTTCCGGAAGGATTCGAGGATGATGTCATAGGGCAGGTCGGCAAAGGGTCCATGATCGTGGACGTATTCCATGTGCCGGTTCCCCTTGCGGTCGAATTCGTGGAAGATCGCGTCGTGCACGCCGTCGAAATCCAGGGGCTTGACGCCGAAGCGCTCGCAGAGGGAGAGGTTGAAGGTCGGCGTGGCCTTGACCCAGCGGCCGCCGAGAAACATCTCCGTGTAGCCGTGAAAGATGAAAAGGTCGGTCTTCATGATCTCTTTCAGCCGTTCGGTGGTCAGATGGTTCCGGACGTCCGCGAAACGGAGCCGGCCCGGAATGCCCAAGACGCGGGCGGCGGCGGCCAGCAGCAGCGCCTTTTCAACGCAGTACCCGGACTTTTTCTCGAGGACCACGCTGGCCTTGAACCGGTCCCGCACCAGGTCGATGCGATAGGGGTCGTACCGGATCGCGTCGCGGACGGCATTGAAGATCCGGACGGCCCGGTCCACCGGGGTGGCCGCATCTCCCGATGCTTCCCGTGCGAACCGAATGACGGCGGGGTGGTCGCTGTCGATAAAAAAGGTCGGATGCAGATATTCGTCAAACGCTCCGGTCGTTGCTGCTGCCATGACACACCTCTTCGCTTGAATTGAAGTCGAGACACCCGTTTCCTGCCACTTTTTCGAGGCCGGTGTCAAATCGAAATTCCCCGGCCGCCTTCGCGTATCCGAAAAGCTCCCCTGGCCGAGCGCGCCGGCTGCCGTTCTTTTTCAGTTGGTGCCCGGCATCTTATGGAAGAATTCCCGAGCGGATTTTACCGGAGGGGATTTCAATTGACAGTGCGATGAATTCCATTTAATCTCTGGCCATTGAAGCAGCATGGCGGAAAGGACCGGGGCATGAAAGACAAGCTGATGACGGTGACGCAAGCGGCCGACATGATCGGGGACGGCATCCACCTTGGCGTCGGCGCCGGCATGACCATGAACCCCATGCCCGTCATTCGGGAGGTCATCCGCAGGGGCGTTCGCGGGCTGACGCTCACGCCGGTCCTGACGGGCGGTTACGTTGCCGACCTGATGATCGGCGCCGGGTGCGTCGAGACGGTCCAGTTCCCCCAGATCGTCCTCGACGAATTCGGCCTGGCGCCCTGCTTCAGAAGGAAGGCGGAGCGGGGCGAACTGAAGCTTCTGGAGACCATCTGACCGGGATTGCTCCTGGGACTCCAGGCTGGAGTCCACAATCTGCCCTTCATCCCCGTCTTCGGGTTTCTGGGATCGGATTACATGAACATCCGGCCGGACCTGAAGACGGTCAAAGATCCCTACAGCGGGATTGAATACGTCGTCGTGCCCCCCATCGCGCCGGACGTGGCGGTCATTCACGCATCCCGGGGCGAGCGCGGCGGCGGCGTGACAACCCGAAGCGACCGGAATGACCGGCTGCTGGCCATGGCTGCCAGGAAAACCATCGCCGTCGTCGAAGAGCTGGTAGAGCCGGACCGTCTGCTTCCCGGCCTGCACGAGGTCTACGTGGCTGCGGTCCACATCGACGCCTTGGTATTGGCCCCCGGCGGGGCGCACCCGACCGGCTGCCCGGGTCGCTACGGAATCGACGAAAGCCACATGACCGCCTATGTGGCGGCGGCGAGGGAAGAGGACTCCTTTCGCCGGTATCTGGAAAAATATATCCTCGCGCCGAAGAACCACAGCGAGTACCTTGCAACTGTTGGGTTCAAAGCCAATGCACAGTAAGGACATCCATCCCTTCGAACGGATGATTGGCGCCATCGCCCAACTTTTGAGAAACGGCGAACGTGTCGCCACGGGCACACTGTCTCCGGTTCCCGCCGCCGGCTGCTTCCTGGCCAAATGTACCCATGCGCCGGACCTGGAACTGATCGTCTACGGGGACCCGGACATCCGGTTGTCTGAGGGGCTTCACGAGGTTTTCGGGCTGGCCCAGCAGGGGAAGATCGATGTGTTCTTTCTCTCCGGGGTCCAGATCGACCAGCGGGGCGGCATCAACCTGTCCGCCCTGGGAGATTACCGCCGCCCGGCCGTGAGGCTTCCCGGCGGCGCCGGCTCATCCATGCTCTACGCCATGAGCGGACGGACGATCCTCTTTGCAAACAGCCATACCCCGAAAATCTTTGTCCCCAGAGCCGACTTTGTGAACGCAACCGCCTGCGACGAAGCCGGAATCACCCCTTGGCGAAGGGGCGGGCTGAGCCATGTGGTGACGCCGCTGTGCGTCATGGCATTTGACCGGGACCGCGGCCGGATCGTCCTCGACTACGTCTATCCCAGAGTCGCGGTGGACCGGGTTGTCGAGAATACCGGCTTCGATCTGGCCGTCGGGGAGAGAGATATCCCCGTGCTCGATCCGCTCGGCGAGGCGGACCTGGCCGTCCTTCGGGGAACGGTTCTGGATAAAATGAGGCATGTCTATCCGCAGTTCGCCCGTAGCGTGTGGGGCGCATAAACAACCGATGCATGATCCCTGCATGATCGGGGGCTTCGCCGGAGGCGGACTGGATTTTTCGCCAGAACGGTCCTCGACGCGTGGTCGGGAGTTTCCCCGGGGATCGCAGTTACACTGAAATGGGAGTCGAACCGTCCTTGGCCTTTTTCCTGATCACTTTCTTCATCCTCTACGGAAGCCTTCACGGGTACGTCTTCCTCAAAATCAAAGGGGCTTTTCACCCGACAGCCGCCGCACAGTCCATCCTGGTCCTCCTGATGGCCTTCCTGGTCCTGACTCCGGTACTGGTCCGGGTTTCGGAGCGCCTCGGTTACGAGGCCCCCGCCTGCGCCCTCTCTTACATCGGCTATATCTGGATGGGCATACTCCTTCTTTTTTTCTCCGTGTCCATCCTGGTCGACACATACCGTCTGCTCATCTATCTGGCCGGCCGGTTTACGCACGGCGACCTGTCGTTTCTGACGCCCTCGCCCCTCCAGATTTTCCTCATACCGATGCTCCTGTCCCTCTCCCTCAACGCATACGGATACCATGAGGCAAAAAACATCCGGACGGAACAGGTGACCCTCGGAACAGCCAGGATACCCCCGGAGACCGGCAGAATCCGGATCGTGCAGATCTCGGACGTCCACATCGGCATGATTGTCCGGGAAGGCCGCCTGGAAAAAATCGTCGAGAAGGTCCGGCAGGCCGGACCGGACATCCTGGTCTCTACGGGCGATCTCGTGGACGGGCAGATTGACAACCTGATGCCGTCCTCCCGGCTTTTCGAAGACATTCAGCCGAAATACGGAAAGTACGCCGTGACGGGAAACCACGAGTTCTACGCGGGCATCGAACAGGCCATGGCCTTTCACCGAAGCGCGGGATTCCGGGTGCTGCGGGGCGAGGCCCTGACGGCAGCGGGCCTGATCAACATCGCCGGCGTGGACGACCCGGCGGGGGAGCGGTTCGGCCTGGATCGAAACCCGACTGAAAAAGAGCTGCTGACGGAACTTCCGAGGGAGCGTTTCACGCTCCTCCTCAAGCACAAACCGGTTCCGGACCGGGAGACGCTCGGATTGTATGACCTGCAGCTTTCCGGGCACACCCACCGGGGACAGATTTTTCCCTTCGGTATTCTGACCGCGCTTGCCTTCCCTTACCATACGGGCTATTTCGATCTGCCGGAGCGTGCCAGCCTGTACGTCAGCCGGGGAAGCGGGACCTGGGGACCACCCGTCCGGTTCCTCGCCGCTCCGGAAGTGACGGTCATCGATCTCATATACCGGGAGGAGAAAAAATGAACCGCAGGGATTTTGTGAAGTCGGCCCTGATCACCGGCGCGGCCATCAGTTTGCCCGCCGGCCTGGACCCCATCCTGACAGCCCTTCAGGCCGCACAGGGGCCGGACCTGGCGGTGGTGCGGGGAACACCGCCGGCGCGGATCACGCGGGCCGCTGTTGATGCGCTGGGCGGCATGAGGCGATTCGTTTCCCGGGGCGACGTGGTCGTCGTGAAACCGAACATCGGGTGGGACCGGACACCGGAATATGCCGCCAACACGAACCCCGATGTGGTTGCCGCCGTGGTCCGCCTGTGCTTCGAAGCCGGCGCGAAGAGGGTGAAGGTGTTCGACCATCCCGTGAGTGACGCGCGGCGGACCTATAAGCAGAGCGGCATTGCCGACGCGGCTGCGGCGGCGGGTGCTGCCGTCGCCTTCATGGACGACCGGAAATTCAAGGACATGCGGATCAATGGCCTGACGCTGAAGACATGGCCCCTTTACTCCGAGGTGATCGAGGCCGACAAGGTGATCAACGTCCCCATCGCCAAGACCCACGGCATTGCGAGGCTGACCCTGGGCATGAAAAACTGGATGGGGGTGATGGGCGGCTGGCGGGGCCGGATTCACCAGCGCATCGACGAAAGCCTCGTGGACCTTGCCCGATTCATCAAGCCGGCGCTGACCGTCCTCGATGCCGTCCGGATCCTGACGGACAACGGGCCCCAGGGAGGGGACCTCGCTGACGTGAAACTGCTCAACACCGTCGTAGCCGGAACGGACGCCGTGGCGGTCGATGCCTTCGGCGCGACCCTTTTCGGCATGAAGCCCGCCGATCTGGGCTGCGTCCGTATCGGCCACCAGACGCGCCTGGGCAGCATGGACCTGGCCGGAATGCAAATCAGACGGATCAACCTGTAGCGATGACGAAAATCCGAAGACTCACCCAGGCTGTTTTCCTGCTGATCTTTCTGTGGCTCTTTCTGCAGACCGAGTCCAAGGGGGCCAATGAGCTGGGCTACCCCGTCAAAATCTTTCTGGACGCCGACCCGCTGATCTTCATCACAACGGCCCTCTCCACCCGCCAGCTCGATTTTCCCCTTCTCCTCGCTCTGATCGTGATCCTGGCGACCGTTCTCCTGGGCCGGGTCTTCTGCGGCTGGGTCTGCCCGCTGGGCACCCTGCACAACCTGGCCGGCACCCTCAAAAAAAGGCGCCCTTCCGCGAAGCCGCTCAATGCCTACCGCTGGAAATACTATATCCTGATTTTTCTCCTGGTCTCGTCGGTCTTCACCCTGCAGCCGGCCGGCGTCATGGATCCCATTGCCCTGCTGATTCGGTCCCTTTCCCTGGCCGTCTACCCGATGGTCCAGTACGCCACGGTCAGCGTCTTCAATACTCTGTATACCTGGCAGCTTCCCCTCGTCACGGATGGCTCCGAATGGGTCTACGGCATCCTGAAGAAGGGATTCCTGTCCTTCCAGCAGCCCTTTTTCAACCAGGCGGCTTTCACGGGCCTGGTCTTTCTGGGCATCCTGGCCCTCAATCTTCGGGAGCGGCGATTCTGGTGCAAGTACCTCTGCCCGCTGGGCGCCCTGCTTGGCCTTCTGTCCCGCTACGCGCTGCTGAACCGGTCCGTCAGCGAGGGCTGCGACGGCTGCGGCGTTTGTGTGGAGACCTGCCAGGGCTCGGCCGGACCGGACCGGAAAGACCAGTGGATCAAAGCGGAATGCCTGGCTTGCTTGAACTGCGATGATGCCTGTCCGAAAAATGCGGTCCGATTCGGCTTTTCCGCAAAGGCGCCCGACGCGTCCCTGGATCTGGGCCGAAGAAGGGTCATCGGATCCGCCATGGCCGGCCTCATCGCCGTTCCCGCCCTTCGAATCACGCCGCTGAGAAAAGCGGGCGCAGCCGACCCGCAACTCATCCGCCCGCCGGGATCCCGGGAAGAAAGGGAATTCCTGCGGCGCTGCGTCAAGTGCGGGGAGTGCATGAAAGTGTGCATCACCAACGGACTGCAGCCCGCCCTGCTGGAAGCGGACCTGGAGGGCATCTGGTCACCCGTGCTGGTGCCTCGGATCGGCTACTGCGAGTACCGGTGCACCCTGTGCGGTCAGGTATGCCCGACCGGCGCCATTCAAAAACTGTCGCTGGAAGAAAAGGCAAAGGTCAAGATCGGCCTTGCCATGATCGACAAGGGGCGCTGCCTTCCCTTTGCCCATGGAATGTCCTGCATCGTCTGCGAGGAGGTCTGCCCCACCCCGAAAAAGGCGATCTGGTTCGAAGAGGTCCGCGTCAGAGACCGGGGCGGGCCGGAGCGGATCCTGAAACAGCCCCATGTGGACCTGGAGCTCTGCATCGGATGCGGCATCTGCGAGACGAAATGCCCCGTTCTCGGCCGGCCGGCCATCACGGTGACCAGCATCGGGGAATCACGCTCCAGGGACAACCAGCTCTTGCTTTCCTGATCTTGCGGGATCTATGAAGCGGAAAGAAGTGTGACCATGCCAGACCACAGGGATATGAACGCAGTCGCCCCCTCTCTGAAGCGGCTTCTCAAATGGATTGTGCGGGCCCGCGACGCCCGCTGGATGTGGGATCTGTTCGGACCGCTGTACAACCGCCACATCCTGGAGCCCCTGTCCGATCTGTACGAGCACATCGCCCGCAGCGTCGATGTCAACAGCCGCGCCCGGATCCTCGATGTCGGCTGCGGACCGGGATATGTCACGTTGCTTCTGGCCGGCCGATTGCCGTCGGCGTTCCTGGCGGGCATTGATTACTCCGCTACCCAGGTTCATGCAGCGGAGCGGCTGCGAAGGCAGAAAGCCCTTGCCAATTGCCGCTTCCAACAGGGAAATGCGACAGCCATCCCCTTTGCGAGCGATCACTTCGACGCCGTTGTCTCCGTTGGCTCGATCAAGCACTGGAAGGATCCGCGGCAGGGGCTCCGGGAAATGTGTCGCGTCCTCGCTCCGGGAAGTTTGGCGGTCGTCTCGGAAACGGACAAGGGCGTATCGGACGAGGATCTGAAGCGCTTCATGCGGCGCTTCCATGTCTGGTTTCTATGGGACGCGCTCCTGTTCTGGGGATTGCGGAACGTCGTCTTCGGAGGCAGCTTTACGGAACCGGAAATGGTGGCAATGGCCCGCGCTTCCGGTTTCCGCGAGGTGATGACCGACCGGGTGAAAGACTGCCCCTATGTCATCGTGAAGGCACGGAAATGATGCCGGTGGGTGACCGCTGGAACATCCTGAAGGGCGGCGCGGCCGCGGCATGGCCGATCTGCCTCGGGTATGCGCCGATCGGACTGGCCTTCGGCGTCCTCGCGCAGAAGGCCGGTCTCACGCCTTGGGAAATCGGCCTCATGTCCCTTCTGGTTTATGCCGGCAGCGCGCAGTTCATCGCCGTCTCCATGATCGAGAGCGGCGCCCAGGCCATTCCCATCATCCTGACGACCTTCACGATCAACCTTCGCCACCTGCTGATGAGTTCATCGCTGGCCGTCCATCTGCAGGGCCTCGGCCGGGGCTGGCTTTCCCTCTACGCCTACGGCGTGACGGACGAGAGCTTCGCCCTCAACACAGCCCGCTTCCGCGACCGCGAGTGGGACTGGAGGCGCGCCCTGGTCCTCAACCATGCCTCCAATTGCGCGTGGATCGCATCCACGGTGATCGGCGGCTACGGCGGGCAGTTCATCCCTGCCGGGGCCTTCGGAATCGATTACGCCCTGCCGGCGATGTTCATCTGCCTGCTCGTGATGCAGATCCGGGACAGCCTTCACGTTGCGATGGCGGTGCTGTCCGGTTTGCTGGCCGTCGCCCTGTCGCTGCTCCTCCCGGGAAACATCTATATCGTCGCCGCATCCGTGACCGCCGCCACCATCGGCATGTTTCTGCGGAAGCGGCGGGCCGGCATTGTCGAAAGCGGGGAATCCCCATGAGAACGGACTACCTGCTGCTGGTGCTGGGAATGGGCATCGTGACCTATCTGCCGCGCTGGGTCCCCCTGATTTTCCTGTCGCACCGCCGTCTGCCGGAATGGCTGAAGCAGTGGCTGGATTTCATTCCCGTTGCCGTGCTGAGCGCCCTGATCCTGCCGGGTCTGGTCACGGCGGGAGAGCCCCGGCACCTGGAGGCCTTCCATCCCGCCCTGCTGGTTGCGATCCCCACGACGATCTTTGCCTGGAAGACCCGGTCCCTGGCCGGCACCGTGATCGCCGGAATGTCGCTCTACTGGGCGGCCGGCAGATTCTTTCCCTGAGGGTTACAGGCCCGGAATGCTGGTGAACACGCCCTGCGGATCCACCTGCGTCCGAAGGATCTTCAGAACATCCTCAGGCGGCGTCGGCGTCAGGGGGATTTCCCCTTCCGGCTTGAGCAGTTCGAAGCCGGTGCAGAGTTGGGCGAGCTCGAAGCTGACGCCCGGCTGCAGCGACTGCACCCGCATGCGCTTCGTGACCGGCTCGAAGTCATAGACGCCGGCATTGGTGACCACGGCGACGGGCCCCTTGCCGAGAAGCCCCGCCTCACGCCGGGAGTTGCCTCCCCGCAAGTGGCCCACGCTGGTGATGAAATCGACCTTGGCGGGAAACTTGTCGGGCGTCTGGAGCCCCACCAGTACCATGTTTTCGGTCAGCGACGACAGGTCGTTGTTCCCGCCGGAACCGGTCAGCCGGGTCTTGGGCCGCAGAAAGTCATCCCCGATCAGATGGGTGTTGATATTGCCGTACATGTCCACCTGCGCGAACCCGAGAAAGCCGATGTCCACGTAGCCATTGTAGGCTTGGGCGAAGGAATAGGCCATTTCCTGGATGACGGGCGATTTCCGCCAGGTGAAGGGGTCCCCCACCGACCAGGGCATGTCGCCTTCGATCGGGTTCTGCCCCCCGGACTCATACACCATGGTGATGTTCGGAGCGTGGGTTTTCTTCGCCAGGATGGCCGCGACCATGGGCAGGCCCGTGCCGACGTAGACGACCTGGTGGTCCCTGATCTGCAAGGCCAGCACATAGGCCAGCATTTCCAGCGGGTTCATGGGTTTTTCATTGCTCATGGATCGACTCCTCAATAGTAAATATCCGTATCCTTCTTCAGCGTGTAGGGCTGATAGGAAAAATCATACCCCTCGTCCTCATTGTCGTATTCGGCCGTCTTCGTGAGCCGGCGGGATTTGGCCACCCACCGGGCCCCGCCGAGCTTTTCGACGAAGTCGAACGGATCGCTGCTGCCGAAGACCCACTGTTCCATGAATTCCTTCATGTTGTCGTCGGTCTGCGTCGCAAAACGCATCGCTTTTTCCCACCACTGCCGCGACCAGTAGTAACAGCCGGGCATGTTGCCGGGAACGGCACCGAAGGGAAGTTCCACGACCGCGTCCACGTACATGAAGGGAATGACGACCCCTTTGCTGTTGTACCGGATGTCGATCTCAGGAACGATCTCCTCTGCGGTGATGATCAGCTTCCGGGCCGCGGCGGCAATGGCGATGTCGTTCACGGCCGGACCGTAGATCCGTGCGTTTCCGCTTTTGTCGCAGGCATGCACGTGAATGACAGCCACGTCGGGGTACAGTGCCGGGATGAACGCCACGGGATCCGGGTCGTCCCGCATTGGGTTCTGCATGACCTTGACATAGGGATTGTAGCGGATGATGTCCGACCCGAGAAGCTGCTTGCTGAAGACGCCGGGCGAACCGAGCTGGGCCGCTTTGAAACCCTGGGCCATAGCGCCGTGGCTCCATTCGGAGAGGATTCTCACCTTTCCGGCCTTGAGCTGCCGCGAGTAGTTTCGGTCCGACCCGCGCATCTCGGCGCCGATATAGGAATTGTGGGAATAGCCGCAGACGCCGAAATTGATCATGTAGCTCTGGTTGGTGTTGGGGGATCCGATGAACTGAAGATTCTTTTTCCCCTGCCGCATCATTTCGAAATATGCCTGGTGGGGCGTGCGGACATAGGCGAATCCGGTGTCCGTAAAGATATCACCGTCCTGGACGAACTCGGCAATGGCCTCCTTCAGGCCGATGCGCTTGTCCCTTCGGGAATGGTCCTTTTTAAGATGATCCCGGCGCACCGATTCGAAATCGACAAGGCGATCCAGAATCGATGTGTCCTCGATCTTCAGGTTCCGGACGGCTTCCGGATTGTAGCTGAAACGGCTCATGTTGTTCTCCTTGTTCGGAGCAGCGGTCCGTTGACCCCTGCACCGTTTGTTCGTATCGAGAGCGGTCTCACACCGCTTTGTTGGCTTTTATGATGCCTTTGGGGTTGCCGGGCTATCCGGTTTTGTCCGGTTTTCGAATAGGACCTTTTCTTTCCGGGCTATCAGAATTTGTCCGATGTGGCTGGAATTGGGGCTGTGCGAATGGGAGTTGAATTAAAGTCTGAAAGTTTCCGAGATGTTTGCACCACTTTCCGAAGCGCTCTTCTCACCGGTGAGATCAATTTCCATGCGGTCGCAGACGTCCAGAAGGGAGGACTCGTAGCGGGCCGGGTAACCCAGGCGGCTGAAGAGGTGAATCATCCTTTCGTTGCGGGGATCGATCAGGATTTCGACGGCGGCAATGCCCCGTGATCTGGCGATTTCCACAACCCGGGAAGCGAGCATCTTTCCGATTCCGCGGCCCTGCCAGTCATCCCTCACTGTGACAGTCAGTTCCGCCCGGTCCGGGCGGGCCGCAGCGACCATGAAACGGCTGGTCCCGACCATGGCTTCCCGGCCCTCCTCCAGGGTGACCGCGGCCAGACAGAAGTGGCTCCGGTAGTCGATCCGGACGAGATGGCGAAGCCGAGCCGGTTGAAGCCTCTTCAGGTGGGTCAGAAAGCGGTAGAAGACGGATTCCCTGGACAGCCGGCTGAAGAGGTCCAGAATGAGGGGGCCGTCCGCTGGATGGATGGGCCGGAACAGCACCGGTTGTCCGCTCGCAAGCGTGACGCGCTGCTTGTACTGCGCGGGATATGGAAAGAATTCCGTGCTGTCCATCGAACATGCCCTCAGACCCGTAAGGACTGAAATTCCGGGTCATGGCCGAGAATGTTTTGAATTTTTTGATGATTTATTATAAGCAGAAAACCGGACGTCAATCAAGCGCCGACATCAAAGACCAAGGAGGTTTCAATGGGCAGAATATTCAGTCTGAAAGTGGAAGAAGGCGGCATCGGGGTTGTCACCTTCGATGTGGCCGGCGACGCCATGAACACCTGGACGGACGCCGCCTTCCTGAGCTTCGACGAGTTGATGGGTGAAGTGGCTAAAACCCCGGGGCTCAAGGGCCTGATCTTCATCTCCGGCAAGCCGGACAACTTCTTCGCCGGCGCAAACCTGAAGATGATCGCCGACATCGAAAAGGCGGAGGAGGTCCGCAAGATATTGGACCTGTTCCATGGATCCTTCGCGCGGCTCAATGCCTTCCCCTTCCCCGCCGTTGCGGCCATCCACGGCCACTGCCTGGGGGGCGGTTTGGAGTTTGCGCTGGCCTGCACGGCCCGTGTCGCCAAGGAGGGGAAAACGACGCTGATCGGCCTGCCGGAATGCAACGTCGGCCTGTTCCCCGGCGGTGGCGGCACGCAGCGCCTGCCCCGATTGATCGGCTATCCCGCCCTGGAGATGATCCTGAAGGGGACGATGATGCCCGCGGCCACGGCATTCGAAGCGGGCATCGTGGACCGCCTGGTTCCCGCGGACGGCGACCTCCTGGCCGAGGCGAAAAAGCTCGTTCAGGAAATCAACGCGGGTGCAGCCGACCTGAAGCGGCCCTCGCATGATTTCTCGCAGATCGACGCCGTTGCCGAGATGGCGCGCCAAGGAATCCTCAAGGCAACCAAGGGCCGCTACATTCCCGGGCCCATGCTGGCGCTGAAGTCGATGCACGAGGGCCTGAAGATTTCGCTGGAGCAGGGGTTGGAACTGGAAAAGGCGAACTTCGTCGAGGTCGTCCTGACGAAACAGGCCAAGGGCAGCATCAACACCTTCTTCATCAAGGGTATGACCGACAAGCCCAAGGCCATGATGACCAGGGGGTTCCAGCCCAAGGCGCTGAACCGCGCGATGGTTCTCGGTTTCGGGACGATGGGCCGGGGAATCGCCATCGACATCCTGCGAAATACCCAGATCCCCCTGCTGGTGAAGGACGTTCCGGAAGCCCTCGAGCCGGGCAAGGCCTTTGTCCGCAAGATCCTCGATGGTATGGCGGAGAAGAAACGGCTCAAGGAGCCCGTGGACAGCGTGATGTCACGGCTCACGGCCATTTCGGAATACACGGATGACGCCAAAAAGGCCGACATCGTCATCGAGGCGGTCTTCGAGGACATCAAGGTCAAGCAGCAGGTCTATGAGGAACTCTGCAGGGTTGTCCGGGATGACTGCATCATCGCCAGCAACACATCCTCGATCCCCATCACGTCCATGGCCGGGTACGTCACCCGACCCGAGCGCTTCGGCGGCATTCATTTCTTCTCCCCGGTCTGGATGATGCAGCTCGTCGAGGTCATTCAGGGCGAGAAGACCGGTCGGGACACGATCGACAACCTGCTGAATTTCGCTGCAGCCATCCGCAAGCGCCCCATCGTCTGCCGGGACAACGCGGGGTTCGTCGTGAACGCCCTGCTCTTCCCCATGGTGATGGAGACCTTCCGCTATCTGGAAGAGGGCAACGCCATCGAGAAGATCGACAAGGCCATGCTGGATTTCGGAATGCCCGTCGGTCCCATCCGCCTCACCGACGAGGTGGGCATCGACATCCCCTACAAGGTGTTCAAGGGAATGAACGTCCGCCAGGAAACGCTGGCCAACGTGGTTGAATCGGGTCGGCTGGGCCTGAAGAAGTCCGGCAAGGGGTTCTTCCTGAAGGACGGCAGCGTCGATCCGGAGGTGCTCCCGCTGATCGCCAAGCGGCCGCCGCGCAGCCTGACGCCGGAGCAGATCCAGGACGGGCTCGTCGAGGCCATGGTGAAGACCGGCAAGGACCTCCTGGACCGCAAGGTGATCGACGATGTCCGGATGATCGACGTGGGTATGATCTGGGGTGTCGGGTTCCCCGCGGACAAAGGCGGTCCCATGAAATGGGCCGACCTGACCGGACTGAGCAAAAGCCTTTTCGGCAAAAACTTCTATTGATTCCCGTGCGGCCTCAAGGAGCGGCCCTTCCGAACGCAGGACGGAAGCGGCCGCTCTTTTTTTTCGTTCCGTAAATAAGCGTATTTTGCGGCAGAGGATCTTGAGCCGGTGCTTTCCCCTGCAATGTACGAGATCGATCAAAGAAAGAACAGGGCGAACGCCTGAGCGGCCGAATCAGTCCCAGCTTCGATCGTAGAGGTCTTTCCCTGTTGTCCTGTCACTGCAAACGATTATCCCCATTGTTCGAGAGCAAAGAAAATGGTAATAACTGCCAAAAGGGTGATGAAGGGAGAATTTCCATCATGAGATTTCTGATTGTCTTGATTGCGTTGCTGATCCCGGTTCTCGTGAATCCTCAAAATACTTTTGCCGGGCCCTGTGGCGATTACGGGTATGACGAACTTCAAACCATGGACCGAAAAACGCTTCTTCAGGCGTATTGCAAGGCAAGAGAGATCAGCCGGGAATATGCGAGCGAAGCTGTTGCCACGAACAGCCTTCAGGCAAAAAACGATTTGAACGCCTGCTTTCAGGTGATTGAAAAAATGGAAAAGGTATATTTGAAAAGATTTCAAAGTGAGAACCGGGAAGAATTGCTGAAGAGATGCAAATCAAATTAATGCGGATGATTTGGAGGGGAAGCTCCACCCTCCGGTGTGATCGCAAAATGCAAGTTCATTTCCCTACATCTTTTCGCTTCTCCGGTTGTCCCGGAACCGGAGCGCCGTCAGGATGAAGAGCGCGATCAGGATGAGCGCCATGCCCAGCGTCTCCAAGGGATCGGGCCGTTCGCCGAGTTCGATGAGGGATGCGCCGACTCCGATCACGGGGACAGCCAGGGTGCCCATCCCGGCCACCCCGGCCGGAAGCCTTTTCATGATGTAGGTCCAGAGCAGAAAGGCAAAGGAACAGACCAGCACGGTGTTGTACAGCAGGGCCAGAATCAGGTAACGGCTCCACTGAACGGGCGGCTGCGGGACGAGAAGCGCGACCGCCACCAGCGGCACGGAGCCGTAGATGAACTGCCATGCCGTGGCCGAGACGAAATCGAAGTCCGGCTTTTTCTGCATGACCTTGATGATGATGGCGCCGACCGCCCAGAACATCCCCGCGACGACCGCCAGGATTTCGCTGAAAAGCGTGCTCTTCAGCGACCAAGGCTCCAGCAGCAGGACCATGCCGGCAAAGGCCGCCACAACGGGGAACCAGTTCAGCCCCCGGATTTTTTCGGAAAGGACCGGCCAGGCAAAGATCAGGATCCAGAATGGCATGGTGTACACCAGGATCGATGTCTTGCCCGCGCCGCCGCTGACCAGCGCCCAGAGGATCAGACCCGTTCCCGCCGCTGTCTGCGTGAGGCCCAGCAGGATGGTGAGGGGCACGGCCTTGGGTCGGACCGGCATGCCGCGCCAGCGCATGATGAGGATGAGAAGAATGCCCCCCAGCGACATGCGGAACGCGTTGAAGTCGAAGGGCCCCATGTATACCAGGGACTTCTTCATCACGACCCAGTTGTAGCCCCAGATGACCGCGAGCAGGATCAATGCCGCCACCGGCCTCCAGCGGTGTGACACCAGCCGATTCAAGCGACCCGACCGCTCTCTTTCCTGAAATTCCTCTCTACAGTCAAACCCTTCTCCCGATCCTGCCCGCTCCTGCCTGTGGCGGAAACAACATTTCCTTCAAGCTCGAATGCGCCGGGCGGACCGCTTGCGCCGAATTTGTCGCTGGGGGGATCGCTCCGGACGACCATTTGTTCTCTTAGCATCGACGGCGCGGTGCGCCTCTTATATAGCATAACGATCTCGCAAATGACATGGTTGACAGCGGGGGCGGCAGCCTGGAGATGCGGCTCTCCCGCATTTTGCGGTCTACGGCTTGCACCGGAACGGCCGTGCCGAAAACAAAACCGGTTATTTTACGCCCATGAAGATTTTCGGCAGGACCATGACAAACCATGGGAAATAGGTGCACACCAGAAGCATGACAATGAGAATCACGACCATGGGCCAGATTGCCCTGCTGATCTGCTCCAGGGTGCGGCCGCTGATCGCGCTGGCCACGAAGATGTTGATGGCCATGGGCGGGGTGGCCATACCGATGGCCAAGCCGATGGTCAGGACAACACCAAAGTGAATCGGGTCTCCGCCGACGGCGGCAATGAGGGGCAGAAATATAGGCGTCAGGATGATCAGGGCGGAGGCGGTTTCCATGAAACAGCCGGCGATGAGCACGATGACGTCGATCATCAGGTAGATCAGGGGAACGCTGTTTCCGGCAATCGTGATCATGGATCTGGCCACGGCTTCGGGGATCTCATAGAAAGCCAGCCCCCAACCGAAAATTTTCGCCGTACCGATGATGAACATGATCAGGGCGGAGGTGACGCCTGCACCCACAACCAGTTCATAGAAGCGCCTGAAGGTCAGGGACCGGTATACGAGCCAGGCAATCAGGAGCGTATAATCGACGGCGATGGCCGCCGCCTCCGAAGGGGTGAAATAACCCGCAAAAATACCCCCCAGAATGATCACCGGGGTTGCGAGCCCCCAGAGGGAATCGAAAAAGCGCCTGGCGACGATCCGTCCCGGCAGCTTCTCGCTGGCGGGATAGCCCTGCCGGTGGGAATACCATACGGCATAGAAAATCAGGCCGACGCCCATCAGGCTGCCCGGGAAGAACCCACCCATGAAGAGCTTCGCGACGGATTCCCCGGCGATCACCGCATAGAGGACCATGGGAACGCTCGGGGGGATGACCACGCCGATCGTTCCGGACGAAGCGATGAGCGCCGCGGAGAAATCCGTGTCGTATTTCTTCTTGTTCATCTCCGGCAGCAGCGATGCCCCCACCGCGGCCGTCGTGGCCGCTCCCGAACCGGAAATCGCGGCGATGAACATGGACGCGCACGTAGCCACAATCCCCAGCCCTCCCCGGATTCTTCCGATGGTCGCCTCCGCGATGGCCAGGATCCGCTCCGATATGCCGCCCCGGGCCAGAATGTCGCCGGCAAGGATGAAAAAGGGAACGGCAACCAGGGCGTACGAGCTGCTTCCCTCGAAGAAGGTCTGGGGCACCATCTGCAGGGGAATGCCGGACACCACGAAGATGAGGAGCGCAGAGAGACCCACGGCCAGTCCCACGGGAACACCGATGAGCAGCAAGAGGAAGAAACTCCCGAAGAGCAGCCAGCCCATGGTTCAGCCTTTCGCGAATGTTCGCCGGATTCCGGCCAGGAGATGGAGGATGATCGCCGCGCCCACAGCGGGAAAAGCGACATAGACCCAGGCCATGGGAATCTGCAGGCCCGGCGAAAGCTGTTGGGACTCGGTCTTCATGAGGAGGGCGCCGTGAATCACGATGACGGCGAAAAAAAGGACCCCCAGAAGATGCACCCCGACGGCCAGGGCCTTTTGCGCCGGCCGGGGAAGGCGCTCCGCGATGAAGGTGACCGCGATGTGGGAGCCCCTTTTGAAGGCCACGGCGGCCCCGACGAGGGATGCGTAGAACAGGAGGAAGCAGGTGATCTCTTCGGTCCAGGAAAATGCCGTGAAGAAGACCCGGAAGACCACCTGAATCGTGGTGAATAAGATCATGGCCATCATCAGCCCGAACAGGATCTTCTCGCTCCAGTTGTTGATCCGGTCACTCCATTGCAGGAGACGGGAAGGGGCGGCTTCCGCCGCCCCCTCGGTGTCCTGCTGTTCCGGCGCCGCAGCGGACGCCATCACTTCGTGCCCCGAATGGAATCGATCAGGGCCTTTCCGTATTTTGCCGTGTACTGATCATAAACCG
Organism: Syntrophales bacterium; assembly: GCA_034678725.1. Lineage (GTDB taxonomy): Bacteria > Desulfobacterota > Syntrophia > Syntrophales > Fen-1087 > JAXDBM01. The sequence goes on from JAXDBM010000032.1 coordinate 23,513, forward strand.
GCTGGACCGCCTTCTGAAAGGGCCTCAAGTCGGGCGTGGCCACGATCATGCCCTTCGCCTTGAGCTCCTTCAGCCAATCCGCCTCCATCTTGTTGTCCCAGGCCCGTTCATGCTCGGCCGCTTCCTGGGCCGCTTTTTTGACCAATTCCTGCTGCGCAGGAGTCAGTTTCTTCCAGGTGCCCATGCTCATGATAATGGGGGCGGGCGCGTAGGCGTGGCGGGTGATGCTCAGGTATTTCTGCGACTCGTAGAGCTTGAAGGCCATGATGACGTTCAGGGGGTTTTCCTGCCCGTCCACCGTACCCTGCTGGAGCGCTGTGAGGACTTCCGTCCAGGCCATCGGAACCGCATTGGCTCCCAGCGCCTTGAAGGAATCCACGTACACCGGGTTCTGCATGACCCGGATCTTCAAGCCCTTGACGTCATCCGGCTTGCTGACCGTTCGCTTGCTGTTCGTGAGGTTGCGGAATCCCCGCTCGCCGAAGGCCAGCCCCTTCCAGCCCTGGGATTCGAGATCCGCCATGAGTTTCTGCCCGATGCTTCCGTCCAGGACCTTGTATGCGTGCTTGGGATCCCGGAAAAGGAAAGGCAGATCGATCACGCCGAAGGAGGGAACAAAATTGATGATCGGACCGTTGGTGATGATCCCCGCGTCGACGATTCCCATCTTCATCCGCTCCAGCAGCGTGCGTTCGTCCCCGAGTTTCGCGTTGGGAAAGATCGTGACGGTGAGGGCGCCCTGGGAGCGCTTCTCCACGAGCTCCTTGAACTTCTCCGCGGCAACATGAAAAGCGTCCTTTTCGTTCACCACGTGAGCAAACTTGATTTCCAGGGCGGCCGCGCTTCCGGCAAAGGCGAAAAACAAGACCGTCAGGATCGAAAAGATTTTCTTCATCCGTTTCATCCTCCTTTGAGCATTGATCTGAATGGATACGCGCCAGACATACCGAAGTGATGGCTGCTTTGTCAATGACTTATTCGAGGGCCAACACCAACCCTCCGCCGGTACCATCTATTTGTGAGGCAACGGGAGGGGAGGAAAGTCTCGCAGGAATTTCATTCTCAATCCATGGCGCTGCCCCAGGGATTCACCCAGGGGTCCCCCGCGCATTTCACACAGAAGACCTTTGTGGGGATCGAACCGCAGCCCTGCTGCCACATGTCGAATTTCCTGCAGAATCGGCAAAGAGGCTTGTCGCAGCCGTCGCAATAGATGACGGAAGGAGCCGTTCCGCAGACCCGGCAGACTTCCGACCCGTCCGTGATGCGCATAAAGACCTCCCTTTCCAGCGGTCATTGTCGTATTGAGCGATTGAATACCCTGCCCTGCGTTTGACAGTGCTATCGGATCCTTTCGATCGCTTTTCCGGCGAGAGACTTCATCGTTGCCCTCGTGGGTTGGCGTCCATGACTCGAGGTTGAGAAAGCCAGCCAGACATTCCCCTTCAGGACGTTTAAAAACGAATCATCGAAATAAGCGCTGTCTCCGACGCCTCTTACATCCACGATCTTTCTGCCCTGCTTTTTCCCCGACTCCCGGTTGTAGTTGAACTGCGATCCGTCGTCCGTACTGATCTGGATATTGAACGATATCAGAGAAGACGGCTGGGCGGGCTTGAACGTGCATTCATTGACGAAAAATTTCGGCTCGGCCATCTTCATTTTCAGCGCGGCCCCGACTTCTTCCTTTGTGAGGAGGGTGCAGAGCTTTTCGCTCCGGTAGGTGTCCGCTGAAGCACCGCTGATGGGTTTCCGTACGGCGCCGCCCGGGATGGTCTCACAGCCCGCGGTGCACAGCAGAAAGCATGTCAATAAGGCTCCATAGATAAATTTCAATATTCCGGAAGACTTCATCTTTCCCCCCCATAAAATTAAGGTGAAACCCTGCGGGTGAGATGCGAATGGTCTCGGTAGAACACCTGCCGGGATCCGTTCGCCGGCGCCACGCCGCACCGCTGCACCCGCTGCCTCGTAGAAACGGTCTGAGGAAATTCCCGGGACTATTCGGCGAAGGACTCGTCGGCCATCTCCAGCGGTGACCGGTCGATGAATTTGATCGCCTCACAACGTGCTTTCACAGTCGAAAGCCCCTCGCTGGCGAAGAATCTGGCCGAAGCGATCTTGCCCGCGTAGAAGGCTACATCGGGATCCTCGTGAACCAGGGCGCGCTGTTTGCCGATTGTGTCCGCCCCCCGTTCCGCATAGATGGCCGCCAGTTTCTCCTCTGCGACTACGGCAGCCTGCATGAGAAGGACGCCGGCCACGACATCGCCGAAGATTTCGAGAAAGGGCGACGCGTTGAGGATGGGCAGCAGGAAGCTGGAACTCCGGCCCCATCCGCCGAAGGTCATGACCAGATCGATGACGGCATTGCCTGCTTCTTCGAGGAAGGACGCATACCGTTTCATCGCCTCGCTTGCCTTCGCCCTGCCGATCGTGGCCATGATCTCGCCGGCAAAGTTCATGACATTGGCCCCCCGGCTGCTCCCGAGCTTCCGGCCGACGAGGTCGAGGCTCTGAATGCCGTTCGTACCCTCGTAGATGGTGGTGATCTTGCAGTCCCGCAGGTACTGCTCCGCGGGATATTCGGCGCAGTAGCCGTAACCGCCGTAGACATCAATGGCCTTGGAGCAGACCAGCATGGCCGTGTCCGATACCCAGGCCTTGCAGACCGGGATCAGCAGTTCCGCAATGCCCATCCATTTGTCGTGTTCGTTCCGGTCCCCCGTCGATTCGGCCAGGTCGAAGCAGAAGGTGGTGTAGGCGAGGATCGCCCGCATCGCCTCCACCCGGCATTTCATCCAGAGGAGGTCCCGGCGAACGTCGGGGTGCTGGATAATCGGCACCGCCTTCGCGTCCGGATTCTTCATCTCCCACACGGGCACGCTCTGAATCCGCTCCTTCGCATACTGCACGGCATGCTCGTAGGAAGCGCTCGCAGTTCCGAGGGCCTGATAGCCGACATCCACGCGCGCCTCGTTCATCAGGTGGAACATGACCCTCAGCCCCTCCCGCTCCCGGCCGAGGAGTTCTCCGACACACTCCCCGTTGTCGCCGAAGTTGAGCGTGCAGGTGGCATTGCCATGAATGCCCATCTTGTGCTCGATGTTGCCGGTATGAATATCGTTGAATTCGCCCTGCGTACCGTCGTCGTTGACGCGGTATTTCGGAACGATGAAGATGGAGATTCCCCTCGTGCCGGGCGGATCCCCCTCGATCCGGGCCAGTACAGGGTGGATGATGTTCTTCGTCAGGTCATGGTCGCCGCCGGTGATGAAGCACTTGGTCCCGGTAATGCTGTAACGGCCGTCCGGCAATCTCCGGGCCGTGGTCTTGAGGGCGCCGACATCGCTCCCGGCGCCCGGTTCGGTCAGGCACATCGTGCCGCCGAATTCGCCGGTGTACATCCTGTACATGTATTTCCGCTTCTGTTCCTCGGTCCCGTAGATTTCGATCAGCGCGGCCGCGCCGTTGGTCAGGTTGGGGTACATGACAAGGGGATAGTTGGCCGCCTGCATAAGCCCGATGCAGGCCGTGCTGACGACGGCAGGCATGCCCTGCCCGCCTACTTCCGGAGCGCGGGAGGGACAGAGCCAGCCGCCCTCGACGTACCTCCGGTAGGCATCGTGAAACGACTTCGGAACGCTGACCTTGCCGTCCTGGAAGGTGCAGCCCTCGCGATCGCCAACGGGATACAGTGGCAGCAGGACGTTCACGGCCAGCTTTTCCGCCTCTTTCAGCATCATGATGACATCCTCTTTCGAGAAGGCGGAATGTTTTTCGCTCTTGAACAGCTTCTCGATGCCGAGCTGCTCGAAGAAGACAAACTGAAGATCCCTCATGTTCGTCAACAGATTGCTCATGGCACACCTCCCTTTCTTCATCCCGTTTTCTGTTTAATCCCCGGTGATCCGCCCTTTTACCGGGAAGCCGCCGGAGACGGCAGCCCCATCTCCGAATGGTGTTTTTTTCTCCTCAGCCCTTGATCCCCGCCAGGGCCTTGACCATCTTTTTCCGCGCCTTGATGTCGTACTGCGAGGTGATGGCGATCTGCTCCATGATGGGGGAGCCGCCGCCGTGGTAATTCCCGTAGTTCATGACGCCGGCCATCGTGCCGATGGTGTAATCGCCCAGGGTCATCCAGAACTTGATCTGGTCTTCCACGGGGACATTGGGGTTCCGCTTCAGGTACTTCTCCAGCACGCCCTGCAGTTCGGGATGGACCAGGTCGCCTTCGTAGGGGAATGTGGAAGGGATGCCGCCGGCAATCCGGCAGATGAGCTCCTGCTCATGGAAAACCGCTTCTCCCGTGAGACAGCGGCCTACGTTGCAGTAGATGGAATTGGGGATGTAGCTGCCCGGCCCGTAGGGGCAGTTTCCGAGACCGGGAATCATCACCTGAGGCCCGCCCATGCTGGAAGCCGTGAATCCCGCGGCATATCCAAGTTCCGAGATCTTGATGATCTCCGCCATCATTTCCTTGACATGGGGCGTCTTTTCAATGCCGTTGTATTCCGCCGCCAGGGCCGCCAGTCCGAGGAAAATGTCCCCAATCGCCGGTTTGCATCCCGAATAGCTGTGACGGTGAAAGAGGGCGAACAGGAGGGCGCACATGCCGCCATGGTCGTTCTCGCCGCAGAGAAAGACCCGCTCCCAGGGGACGAAGCAGTCCTCGAAGAGGATGTAAGAGTCCGAGTATCCGATGTTCATACCACGCTGGAAATGCTTCCGCTTGTGCTGGCTGTGGATGGAGACGACCTGCTTGACACCTTCGTGGTCGGAGGGGACGGCGAAGGCCACGGCATAGTCCTTCTCGTCCGGACCCAGGGCGCGGGTGGGCACCACGAGGATTTCGTCGGAGATGGAGGCCTCCGAGATGTGGAGCTTGCAGCCCCGGACGACGATCCCGTCGCTTTTCTTCTCCACGACGTGAACGTACATGTCCGGATCGGTCTGCTGGGCCGGCCGCTTCAGCCGTTCGCCCTTCATGTCCGTCTGGGCGCAGGAGCCGACAAGATCCTCACTCTGAAAACGCTCCAGCCACTTGAGAAAGTTCTTGTGGTATTCCGTCTTCCCTCCATTCAGCCGGTCCGCCTCAAACGAAACCGCGTTGACGGCGTTGATGGCGTCGACGCCCATGCAGCGCTGGATGCAGAGGCCGACCTTTCGGCACAGGGCCCGCGTCATATCCTGCTTCTTGTGGAGATCCTCCGTGTTCTGGTGGACATGGCAGAAGCGATTGATCGTTTCTCCCGTCAGGTGGGACTTTGCCGTGCACAGGTCTTTCAGATCGGGGTCCTGGACGGCATCGAAGGTGAGCCCCATGACGTTCAAGACGGGCTGCTGAATCTCGTCGTCCCGGTCAATCTTGTGGCCGTCGTGGTAGATGTTCCTCCGCATCTTCCTGAGCCCCTGAATATACTGTTCCCTTGTCCGCATATCGTTTCCTCCTGAAACGTGGTTTTGGGTGCTGTTATTGAATCCCTTTTTCTAGTGAATGAACATGTGCTCGATGCAGCCAGAAGCATAGAACGGATCAGATAGAGGCTGGAGCAAATATTGCCGCTGCCGCGGTTGCGGGCGGTTTATTCCTTCAGAGCATCTCCGGCGTGAAGGCCACGACCGCGTCGATGGTCGCCGCATCGGTCAAAAGCATGGCGAGGCGGTCCACGCCGAGAGCGATCCCGGCGGCATCCGGCATCGACGACAGGGCATTCAGGAACCCTTCGGGCAATGGATAATCCCTCCGCCCCGACGCACTTCGGAACTGACGCGCCTTCTCGAAGCGGCGGCGCTGCTCTGCCTCATCGGTCAATTCGGAGAAGGCGTTGGCCAGCTCCAGCCCTCCGATATAGAGCTCGAACCTTTCGGCCAGTGCGGCATCCCCTTCCTTTGCACGGGCCAGCGCCCCGAGAGCGACGGGATAATCGAAGAGAAACACGGGACGATCGACGCCGAGGCGGGGTTCAATCTCGCAGGCCATGATCTCGTCGAAGCGGTCCTGTTCCAGGGCCTCCGGCAGGGAACAGGCGGCATGACGCGAAAAGGCCTCCTCTACGGAAATCCGCGGCCAGGGTTTTTTCAGCGAGATCCGCCTCCCCCGGAAGAGAAGGGTGTCGTTTTTTTCGAGCACCCCCGTTAAATGGAGGATGAGATCTTCGCATTCCGTCATGAGGTCGCGGTAATCAGCCCCCTGACGGTACCACTCAAGCAGCGTGAATTCCGGGAGATGGAGATCGCCCCGCTCCCCCTCGCGAAAGCACTTCGAGATTTGAAAGATTCGGGAATAACCCGCCGCGACCAGCCGCTTCATGCAAAGCTCGGGCGAGGTCTGGAGGTACCAGTCGCCGCTGGGTGGCGCTTCGATATGCTCTTCGGGGGCTGGTGCGGGGATGCGGACGGGGGTTTCGATCTCGAGGTAGTCCCGCTCGTAAAAAAACTGCCGGAAAGCCCGGAGCATTGCAGCCCGAGACCGGAGGGCAGCACTCTTTCTTGCCAGCTTCCAGGCCTCGGTCCCTGGATCCATCAAGCCTTGACGCGGGTCAGATATTCTCCCGTGCGGGTGTCCACCCGGATCTTTTCGCCCTGGTCGATAAAGGTCGGCACCAGAATACGGTAGCCCGTCTGCAGAGTGACGGGCTTGGTATTGCCCGTCACGGAATCTCCCTTGGCCCAGGGTTCCGCCTCGGTCACGACAAGGTCCACAAAATTGGGAAGGCTGATCCCCAGCGGCCGGTCCTCGAACAAGAGGACGGAAACTTCGATGTTGTCGATCAGAAAATTTTTCGCGTCGCCGATCTGCTCCTCCGTCAGGAAGACCTGCTCGTAGCTGACATTGTCCATGAAACAGTACTTCCCGCCTTCCGGATAGAGGTACTGCATTTTCTTCTCCTGCAGATCGGCGGATTCGAAGGTATCGACGGAGCGGAACGTCCGTTCGAACTGGTTTCCGTTGATCATGTTCTTCAGCTTGCAGCGATAGAGGGCCTGCCCTTTCCCCGGCTTGACAAAGTTGAATTCCGTAATGACGTAAGGCTCGTTGTCCAGCTTGATCCGCAAATTCTTCTTCAAGTCACTGGCATTGTACATATCGCGCTCTCCCCCGGGTTGGCCCCTTTGAACATCATCCCCATATCGACTCGCCCGCTGTGCCTGCGACAGGCGATTTTTTCCTTCTAAAGCATTTACGGATTCTTGTCAAAAAAATGTTGCTTTTCTTCGGCAGGCCAGGATGACGGAAACGTAAAGGGCTGAAGCGGCAGCTTTCCCATGCCCCCGGGTAGATCGATGACATACCGGGGCATGCACAGGCCCGACAGGCTCCGCCGGAGCGTTTCCATCATTCCCATGCCATGGTGCAAATCGACGTGAAAATGGTCTGTCCCCTTCACCGCGTCGCATTGGAACAGGTAATAGGGCCGCACGGAGATCCGCTGCAGGGCGTGCAGCAGATCCCGCATAGCCTCACAGGAATCGTTGACCCCCCGCAGGAGGACGGACTGATTCGATACCGGGATGCCTGCATCGAGCAGCATTCCGCAGGCCCGGGCGGCCGCGGCCGTCACTTCATGGACGTGATTGAACTGCGTGTTGAACCAGAGGGGCCGGTGCCTGCGCAGCAGGCTGCAGAGTTCCCGGGTGATCCGCATGGGCATGACGGCTGGAGCACGGCTTCCGATCCGGATGACCTCGACGTGCGGAACGGACCTGAGCGACGTGAGGAGCCACCCCAGCATGGGGTCGGGCAGGGTCAGCGGATCTCCTCCGGAAACGATGACCTCACGAATCTCCGGGTGTCCCGCGATGTAGTGGACCATGGGGCGCAGGGAGGCCTTCGCGCCCTTTCGGGACCGGTCTTTCCAGAGCCGTTTGCGGTTGCAGTGGCGGCAGTAGGTGGCGCAGGCGTTCGTGGCCAGGATCAGGCAGCGATCCGCGTAACGGTGGACCAGACCCGGAACGGTCATGTTCCGCTCCTCCCCGAGGGGATCATCCACCCCGCCGAGCGAAAAGCGGATTTCATCGGGATGCGGGAAACATTGGCGCCGCAGCGGGTCGCTTCCATCGGCCATATTCATCAGCGAAAGGTAGTAGGGGGTGATCGAGAGAGGATAGGCTCCGACAACCGGCCGGCAAGAAAGGATGCATTCAGGCGAAAGGTCGGAGAGATCGGCAAGTCCCGGCAGGGTGCGGATGCGGTTCCGGTACTGCCATCGCCAGTCCGTCCAGTCTTTGGCCGGTATTTTCCCCCAAGGTTTCAGAAAAACGAGGCGGTGTGTCATCTTACGGCCAAGCTGGCGGCATTCAGAAATCTTTTGCGTTGCCATCCAACATCCGGTAAGGGAGCGGAATGAAGCGATCTCATCTGCTGATTCTCTATGGCGTGCTTTGGGTCCTGACCATCGGCCTGCTGCTGTTGAATGCCGACTTCTTCCGTCAGCTAGCCGTCCGGCAAGGACAAGCCGGGGCCATCGCCTGGTTCATGTCCCTGTTTGGACCCTTTTTCTTCGGGCTTTACCTTCTGACGGCCTTCCTCTTCGATGTCCGGAAAGACGACATCACCTGGCACCGGTTTAAAGCGTTTCTGTATCAGCGCCGCATGCTGCTGGCCCTGTTTCTGTTCAGTATGGTGATGTTCGTCCTGCTGACCTTCTACGGCGTGTCCTTCCGGCGGTAGCTTGTCCGCGAAGGATCCGGGGAACGGCGCCGTCAATGCCTCAGCCGGTTGATGATCTCGGTGGCCTGGATGACCTTCATGATCTCGACCGTACCCGTTGCCGGGAAAAGTTCCATGGCGTCGTTGAGCAGGCCGGCCAGCCGGTATTCCGGGTTCACGCCGCACCCCCCCAGAATCTGAATGGCCTTTCGAGTGACCTCCGCCGCCACCTCCGCACCGACAGCCTTGGCTCTGGCCGAATGCTTGCCGATTTCGCGGGGAGAGGCGCCCCGGTCCAGCCGTGCGGCCGGGTAGTAGACAACCCATCTTGCCTTTTCGATTTCCGTCTCCATGTCCGCCAACATGAACTGGATATTCTGCAGCCTGCTGATCGGTTTGCCGTAGAGAACCCGCTCCCGGGCAAATTTTAACGCGATGTCGAAGGCGCCCCGAGCGATGCCGAGGCCGATGGCGCCAATGGAGGGGCGGGAGACAATGAAGCTCGACATGGCGATGGCCAGACCGGCGCCCTCTTTGCCGATGAGATTTCCCGCTGGAACCCTGCAGTCGTTGAATGTCAGTTCGCTGATGTGGACCGACCGGAATCCCATCTGTCTCTCCCTTCCGGAAACGGAAAACCCGGGGGTCCCCTTTTCCACCAGGAGGACCATGGCGCGCTCGCCCGCCTTGACGACAACCGCGGCGAGATCGGCCACGCCGCCGTTCGTGATGTAGACTTTTCGGCCTTTGAGGACATAACCGCCCTTCACCGGCGTTGCGACGGTAGCGATCGAAGCCAGATCGGAACCGCCGGCCGGTTCGGTCGCGGCAATGCAGACAATCCGCTCCCCTCGGATCACGGGCGGCAGGAATTTCCGCTGCTGCTTTTCCGTGCCGAATTTCTCGATGGCGTGCATGGCCGCCTGGCTGCCTTCGAGGAAGAAGGCGATCGACGGATAGACGCGGGCCAGCTCTTCGATCGCGACGAGGCCCGCCAGATAGCCCATGGCGGCGCCTCCAATCTCCCTCGCGGAGGCGATCCCGATGATCCCCAACTCCGCCAGTTCCCTGACGATGCCGGTGGGAAATTCCCCGTTTTCATCCAGATCGAACACCCTGGGCGTGAGTTCCGACTCCGCAAACTGCCGGACCCGGGATCGCAGGTTTTCCTGTTGCTCGGTCAGTTCGAACATGACTTTCACCCGTGGAGCGTTTTATCCATCAAAAGCAATGAAATGACGAAACCCTATAGACTGAATTTCCATTCCCGTCAATATGACTTCTTCTGCTGTTCCCCTGCATCCCGCCACGGGCCGGACAGCCTGCCCACAGACAGAACTGTCTGTTTTCGGTTGTTTCCGGTTGCACTTGCCGCGGAAAAAAGATATGTTTGCGGTCACTTCAGTTGCATGGGAGGAGGCATCCGGTAATTGGAGAAATTCGACGTCATCGTTGTCGGCGCCGGCCTGTCGGGTCTGGCCACTGCCCTGACGCTATCCGGAGAGGGTGTTGAAGTCCTGGTTCTGGAGCGGGGCGATTATCCCGGGGCCAAGAACGTGACCGGCGGCCGCCTCTACGTAAACCCCGTCCGTGAATTTTTCCACGATCTGTGGCCCAATGCGCCTCTGGAGCGCTTAATCGTGCGCGAGGGTTTTGCCCTGATGGCGAAAGAGCGCTCTGTGACACTGGAGTACTCAGGCAGCGAGTTGGGGAACGAGCCCCCCCAAAGCTACAGCGTCCTGAGGGCCAGGTTCGACCGCTGGCTGGCGGAACAGGCGGAATCCAGGGGCGCCATGCTGCTGACGAAAGTCCGGGTAGACGACGTCATTCGGGAAAACGGCGGGGTCGCGGGCGTGATTGCCGGCGGTGACGAGCTGCGGGCCAATGTCGTCATCGCCTGCGACGGCGTCCTGTCCCTCATCCCGGAAAAAGCCGGACTCCGTTCCCCAGGCTCGCCCCACGATTACGCCGTGGGGATCAAGGAGGTTATTGCCCTCGACACCGGTGTCATCAACGACCGCTTCGGCCTCGAGCGAAATGAAGGCGCGGCACGGCTTTTTGCGGGGGAAGTCACCCGGGGCCACTTCGGCGGCGGCTTTCTCTATACGAACCGGGATAGCATCAGTCTCGGGATCGTCATCGGCATCGGGGGCCTCGTCGGGCGTGCCTCTCCCCCGGACATCCCTGCCCTTCTCGATGCCTTCAAAGCGCGTCCGGAGATTGCCCCTCTGATCCGGGGGGGCGACACCGTGGAATACGCCGCCCATGCAATCCCGGAGGGCGGATACCGCGCCCTGGGCAAACTGTACGGAAACGGCATTCTGGTGGCGGGGGATGCCGCCGGACTGGCCCTGAACATGGGGGTAACGGTCCGGGGCATGGAGTATGCACTGGCTTCCGGATGCCTTGCCGCCCGGGCGGTCCTGAAGGCAAGGGAAGCCGGGAATTTCCGCACCGAGACCCTGTCCCTGTACGGCCGCCTCCTGGAGGAGAGTTTCGTTCTGAGGGACTTCAAAAGTTTTCAGGAAACCCCGGCCGTGCTGGCCAATCCGCGCTTCACGAACCACTATCCCGAGCTGATCGGTGCGGTCATGAAAGATGTCTACGCCGTTCCGGCCGGCCCGAAAGCCAGGCTGTATGAAACGATCCGAAAGCACATGACGCTCAAAGAAATGTGGTCCGTGTTCAAAGACCTGAAGGCGGTTTCAAAAATATGAGCGACTCGGCGGCATTGAAAGCGAAGCTCGGGCTGGACGTCTTCAAACCCCTGCGGGAAGCCCACATCAAAATCAGGCCAGGCATGGAAAAGGATGTCCGTCTCAAGCCCGCGGTCAGAATCTGCCCCGCCGGCTGCTACAGTGAGGATGAACAGGCGGTGGTTTCGCTCAACACCGACGGCTGCCTGGAATGCGGCACCTGTCGCATCGCCTGCGGCGCCGATGTCCTGGAATGGAACTACCCGGAGGGGGATACCGGCGTCCAGTATCGCTTCGGATAAGCAATCGAAATTCAAATTACAGGATCGAAGGAGGGAAAGACATGAATTTCAAATTGACGGAAGAGCAGGAACTGATTCGCAAGAACATGCGGGAATTCGCGTCGAAGCATGTGGACCCCATCGCCGCGGAAATCGACGAGAACAGCCGTCATCCGGCGGAGCTTTTCCAGAAACTGGCCGAAGGGGACTGGATGGGGATGCCGATCCCCGCCGAATACGGCGGCGCGGGCGCGGACTACCTGACCCATATCGTTGCGGTGGAGGAGCTTTCCCGATCCTGCGCCTCAACGGGGTTCACCGTTTCCATTCACGTCGGCATCGCGTCCATGCTGATCCTGCTGTTCGGAAACGAGGACCAGAAAAAGAAGTACCTGATTCCCCTCGCCAAGGGTCAGAATTTGGGCGCCTTCGTCCTGACCGAGCCGGGCGCCGGCACGGACGTGATGGCCGCTACTTCTACGGCGGTGCTCGACGGGAACGACTATGTGATCAACGGCACGAAAACCTTCACTTCCAACGGCCCCACAGGCGGCACCTATCTCGTGTTCGCCTGGACGGACAAGGCGGCGGGGCGGAAGGGCATGAGCGCCTTCATCGTTCCCCGTGAGGCGCCGGGAATGAGGGTGGGCGAGCACTTCAAGAAGATGGGGCTCCGGTCCTCGCAGACGTCGGAGATGATCTTCAAGGATTGCCGCATCCCCAGGGAGAACATCCTGGGGCAGGCAGGCGCCGGCATGGCGATGGCCATGGCCGGTTTCGACCACGGCCGGGTCGGGATCGCCGCGCAGTCCGTCGGGATTCTTCAGGCGGCCCTGGACGAGTCGATCCGCTATTCCAAGGAGCGGGTCCAATTCGGGGCGCCCATTGCCCGTCAGCAGGCCATTTCGTGGATGATTGCCAACATGGCGACGGACCTTGCCGCCGCCCGGTGGCTCACCTATCATGCCGCATGGCTGAAAGACCAGAAGCAGCCCTTCAGCAAGGAGGCGTCCATGGCAAAGCTGTTCGCGGCCGAGGCGGCCATGCGGCACACCGTCAAGGCGGTCCAGATCCAGGGCGGGTACGGCTACATCAAGGGTGCGAAAGTGGAGCGCCTGCTCCGCGACGCCAAGATCACGGAAATCTACGAAGGCACCTCGGAGGCCCAGCGGATGGTCATCTCCGGGAATGTTCTCCGCTGACCGGACGGAAAGGAGACCGGCCATGCCGACCATTATCGCCTGTTTCAAATGGGTCGTCGACGAAGCCTACATCCGGAAGGGCTCGTCGGGCGATCTGGACTTCTCAACAGTGGACTTCAAGATCAGCGAGTACGACCGCAATGCCGTTGAAGAGGCCGTCCGTCTGAAAGAGGCTCACGGGGGAAAGGTGGTTGCGTTGACCGTTGGGCCGCCCGGGGCGACGAAGGGCGTCAAGGATGCCCTTTCCCGTGGATGCGACGAGGCGATCTTTGTTGCAGATACGTCTTTCGAAAACCTCGAACCTTCCCAAACCGCCGAAATCCTGGCGGCGGTGATCCGGTCCCGCGTTCCGGACTTTGACTTGATTGTCTGCGGAGAGGGGTCCGGCGACCTCTATGCCCAGCAGTTCGGCGCCCGCCTCGCCGAACATCTGGCGATTCCCTGCATCTCTTTTGTCCAGAAGCTCGGGGTGGCCGGGGTAAGCCTGACCGCGGAGCGGAAAGTCGAGCGATACACGGAAATCACGTCGGCGCCGCTGCCGGCTCTGGTCACCGTGCTGCCGGAAATCAATGTGCCGCGGATACCGGGCGTCAAGGATACCCTGACCGCCTCCCGGAAACCCGCGGCAACGGTCAGGAAGGAAGAGCTTCCTCCGGTCGGGGAACCTCGTCTGCAAACGATCGGGATTGCGGCGGCGCGGATGGATCGGACCTGCGAGAAATTCGGCGCCGACGAAGCGGAACTGGCGCGATTCGCGGATGCACTTCGGAAGAAGGGCGTGATCCGATAACAGGGAGGGATAAATGGGCGGAATATGGATTTTTGCCGACACCCGGGGGCAAACCCTGGAACTTTTGAACGTTGGACGCCGTCTGGCTGCGGATAGGAAGTTAAACCTGTCTGCCTTTCTCCTGAACGATCCGGACGGAGCCGGCGATTGCATTTCCCGCGGCGCGGACGAGGTCCTGCTGCTACCCGCGCTCGCCGATGACCAATCCCTGGAAGCCTTCCTGCCCGTTCTCGTCGAGGAGGCGAAAAAGAGCGATCCGGATATGTTTCTTTTCGCCGCGACGGCGCGGGGAAAGGAACTGGCAGCCCGCGTCGCGGTTCATCTGGAGACAGGGCTCTGCAGCAGTTGCACGGCCCTGACATACGATCCGGAACGGAAGGCCGTGGTGATGGAGCGCCTCGCTCACGGCGGCGCGGCGGTCCAGAAAGTGGTCTGCCGGACCCGGCCTGTCATGGCAACCATCCCTCCCGGCGCCTTTGAGCCGGCCGAGGCGGTGGAAGGCCGAAGCGGCAGGACCCGCGAACTTCCGGCGCCGCCGCCATCAAGACTAAAAGTTCTGGAAAGGAAGATCAAGGCGCGGGAAGCTCAGGATATCGGCGAGGCCCGCGTCGTCGTCTCCGTGGGAAGGGGCTTTGAAAAAAAGGAAGACCTGGCAATGGCCCGCGAGCTGGCGGCCGCACTGGGCGGCGAGATCGGATGCACGCGGCCGCTCTCGGAAGAGATGCACTGGCTTCCGGAAGAGGCCTGCATCGGCCTTTCCGGCGCCCAGGTCAAACCGGACCTCTACATGGGCGTGGGCGTGTCCGGCCAGATTCAGCACGTCACCGGCATCCGCAACGCCCGGGTGATCTGCGCCGTCAACAAGGACGAAAATGCGCCGATTTTCAGCGTTGCCGACTTCGGCATCGTCGGCGACCTGTACGATGTGGTGCCGAAGCTCATTCAAAAGCTGAAACAGATGTAGCAAACCACACAGAAGAAAGCCGGCTTCGAGCCGGCTTTCTTCTGTCCTGCTTATCCCTACCCTACGCTTTCGCCGCCAGATAGCCCCTGGCCAGGTGCGTATTGACGTGGACCACACCCTTGTTCAAGTCCTTCATCGGGTAGTTTTCCGTGATCCTCGGAAGGTTGTCGGCCTGCTCCTGCGTGCTGATCACGGAGCCGACCGGAACAAAGCGGCCGCCCGGAACCTTCACACCCATGAGGATGACGCCCGGCTCAATCACGCAGCCCGATCCCACAAAAGACCGGAAGACGAGCACCTTCATGCCGACAAACGTATCGTCTAGGACCGCAGCGGGGCCGTGAATCTGAACCTGATGGGCCAGCGAGACCCGGTTGCCGACATAGACGGCATATTTTTTTCCGTTGACCTCGTAGAGGTTTTTCTCGATCGGTTTCCCGTTCATCTCCGTTTCCAGGGCATGGATCACGACGCCATCCTGGACGTTGGAATTGTCGCCAACATAGAGGGGCTGCCCCTCATCGCCGCGAACACAGGCGGTCGGCGAGACCATGACGTTCTTACCGATGAAGACGTTACCGATCACGGCCGCAAGCGGATGAATGTAAGCCGAAGGGTCGATGACCGGTTCCCATACCTTCGCCGAGAAATCCGTGAAAACATTCTTTTCAATCATTTTCTGCCCTCCCTACCGTTTTTAGCTTCTTCCGATACCGGACCGACAGTCCGGATTTCCTTTTCTTTCGCCAGAAGATCTTCCCAGACCTGATCGACGATCTTCCGGGTCGCTTCCACCGAACCCTGGTTGTCGATCACGACGTCGGCGTGCTGCTTCTTCTCATCGATGGACATCTGCGAGGAAAAGCGAACCTCCGCTTCCCGGCGGCTGCAATTGTCCCTGTCCATCAGGCGCCGGATCTGTTCCTCCGGGGAAACATAAACGAGCACAACGATATCCACCATGGATTCCATGCCCGCTTCGATCAGCAGGGGAACATCCGAAATAACGATGGCATCGGGCCGGGCTTGTCTGATCTCATTGAGACGGCGATGCCACGCCATGAAGACCTCGGGATGCACGATGCCGTTCAGCGTTTCCAGCATTTTCCGGTCTTCGAAAACGATGGCCCCCAGCCGCGCACGGTTGATCGTGCGGTCCGCGTTGAGGATTCCGGCGCCGAAACGATCGACAATCCGACGCCAGGCCGGTTGGTCCGGCTCCTCCACCTGATGGGCCAGGCGGTCGAAGTCGATGTGAAAGGCCCCCTTCTCCACAAACATCCGGGCGACCGTCGATTTTCCGCAGGCAATACTGCCCGT
>JAXDBM010000033.1:0-78378 GCA_034678725.1 Syntrophales bacterium
TTGGACAATCCGGCCTATCTTCGGGCAAAAAACCTGACGGAGAAAATCGCGGCGGAGGTGGGAGACCCGGAATTCTACCGGCATCATCACGTTGCCGTTTCAGAGTCGGCCCGCCTGTACGAGAACGCGCCGATGGTCCGGGACTGCCTTGAAATCGTTTCCGGTTACGGTGACTGCTACGGCCACGGGTTGACCCACATCCGAAAGGTGGCCCTGGACGCCGGAGCCATCATATTGATCGAATTGAAGCGCGAGCCCCTCACGCCTGATTCCGGGCGACTCGTGCGGCTGGCGCACCTGGCCGGGCTTCTTCACGATGTCAGGCGGCGGGAGAAGAATCATGCCAAAAGGGGCGCCGAGGAGGCCGCCGGGATCCTGGCGCATTTCGATCTGAGCAAGGGGGAATCCACCGCCATCGTTCGGGCCATCGCCAACCATGAGGCCTTTCAGCCTCAGGAGCCGCTCGAGAATCCCGCCGACCAGCTCCTGTCCGACACCCTCTACGACGCCGACAAGTTCCGCTGGGGGCCGGACAATTTCACGGAGACGCTCTGGGCCATGCTCGCTTCCCGCCAGGCGCCCCTTTCTGTTGTCTTTAAACACTTTCTCCCCGGCCTCGAGGGGATCAGGCGGGTGCGGGATACCTTCCGGACGGAAACCGGCAGGATATACGGGCCCGACTTCATCGACCGGGGGCTGGAGATCGGCAGGCGCTTTTACGAGGCGCGGTCATCTTTTCATGGCGATTGAACAGGGGAGGGACTCATGATCAGAAAGCTGACCGTCCGGACCGGCGCGAGATCGGAAATGATCGACATCACGGAACAGGTCCGCGCAGCGGTGCGGGACAGCGGCATTCGGGACGGAATCTGCCATGTCTTTGTCCCCCACACGACGGCCGCCGTCACCATCAACGAAAACGCCGATCCCGACGTCCCCCGGGATATGCTCATGGCGCTGGACAAGGCCATCCCCTGGCAGGACCGCTACCGCCACCTTGAGGGCAATTCCGCCGCCCATGTGAAGTCCTCCCTGGTGGGGGCTTCCGAAACGGTTCTGGTCGAGGCCGGGAACCTTGTCCTCGGGACCTGGCAGTCTCTCTTTTTCTGTGAGTTTGACGGGCCGCGGACCCGGAACGTGCTGGTGAAGGTTGCGCCTTGTTAAGGACCTCCCGATGATCGCTTTTCAGGCGATTTTCCGTTCGCTGCAGACCGTGAGACCGGGGCCGAGATGAGGGGGATGAGCGGGTGTGAAGCCCATCCGCCGCGCATCCCGAACGAATACGGGACGCGCAGCGGGTCAGGGCTTGAAGCCGAGCGAGACCGGAAGGTTATTCCGACTTGATGGGGATCTTTTTCCCCTTCGCCTTGGCTTCCTCCGCTTTGGGAAGCGTGATGTTCAGGACGCCGTTCTTGAACTGGGCCTGGACCTTCTTCTGGTCGATGCCGGCCGGAAGGGGGATCACGCGGTGGAACGAGCCGTAGCTGCATTCGACGTGGTAATAGCCTTTCCCCTTGTCTTCCTTCTCCTCTTTCTTTTCACCCTTGATCGTGAGGGTTTCGTTGTCCAGCAGGACTTCGACGTCCTTTTCTTCCAGGCCGGGAAGCTCGGCCTTCACGCTGATCTCCTTGTCGCTTTCCTTGACGTCGATCGACGGATGGAACGCTGCCAGGCGTGCGCTTGGCCCGGCGAACGGCGCTACGTCCCATCCCTGAAAGAAATCGTCGAAGATCCGGTTCATTTCCCGCTGCAGGGAAAAGAACGGATGACCCTCCTCACGCCGGGACGGCATACTCCCTCTGTTCCAGAGAGAAGGCACAAGATTCTTGATTTCCATGATCTTCTCCTCCTTTCCCGTTATTCCGCTCTGATGGCGATCTTTCTGGCTTTCACCTCTTCGGCCTTGTGAAGGGTCACACGCAGGACGCCGTTCTTGACGCGGGCGTCGATCCTGTCGCGGTCCACTTCATCGGAGATGGTGAATGCCCGCTGATAATCGCCGACATCATACTCGGCATACGCTGCGCCGTATCCCGGAAACGCTTCAGGCTCCACGGTGCCGGCGATCGTCAGAATGTTCTTCTCGAGCGTCATGTCCACATGATTTTCATCCACGCCGGGCATGTCGGCAATCAATACGATGGAATCTTTGGTTTCGTAGATGTCCACCTTGGGCAGGAAAACCTTGCGGCTCCTGGTTCGTTCCGTTTCCACCGGATTCTGGGCCGGTTTTTTCTGAATATCCTTTTCCTCGGTTGCCATGAATCATCAACCTCCTTTACTCGGATTTGATCTTGATTTTTCTGGGCTTGTCCACCTCCGCCCTCGGAAGCACGATGCGAAGTACACCCTTTTCGTACTTTGCCTCCACTTTTCCGGAATCCACCTGAAAGGGCAGTTGCAGCGTTCTGGTGAAACGCCCCTGATTGCGCTCCTGCCGATGGTAGCTTTCGCCTTCCTTCAAAACATCGGATTCACGCACGCCGGACAGCGTCAGGCTATCCCCCACGACGGCGATTTCCACCTTGTCCGGATCGATGCCGGGGGCTTCCGCCGTCACAATGGCGCCTTCCTCTCCCCTCCAGACATTGACCGGAGGGAAATCATGCGCATAAAGTTCCGAGGCGCCTGAAAAAAGGCGATTCATTTCTCTTTGCAGGCGCTGCATGTCCGTCATCGGATCCGTGATTCTTCCGAACCTCCAAATTCCCGGTCCAAACATGATGCATACCTCCTTTGATTTTTGTTTTCATTTTTCTGGTGAAGCCCCCTTCACCGGGAGGCATAACCAGAGCAACACACTGATATCATTGGACACATCAGCATTCGACCGTAATATAATCACCAAATTTTCCTTGTCAAGAGAGGGTGTGTTCGAGAAGATGTGTACGCCCGGGATCAGATTGTCTCGGCTGCTTTGAACACGGTCATCAGTGCCTGGTGCAGGGCGCCGTTGGAGGCAAGGACATGCGGTGCAGAGAGGTGATGGGGCGCGCCGAAAAGATCGGTCACGGCGCCGCCGGCTTCACGGACCAGGAGGCACCCGGCGGCGGTGTCCCAGGGCATCAATTTCAGTTCCCAGAAGCCGTCGAACCGGCCGGCGGCCACATAGGCCAGATCCAGCGCGGCGGAACCGGCGCGACGGATCGCCCGGACTTTCCGGGCCATTTCGGCAAAATAATTGATGTTGTTGTTCCTGTCATTGCGGATGTCGTAGGGAAATCCCGTGGCCAGAAGACTGTGGGAAAGAACAGGGGTCCCGGAGACGGAAAGCCGGGAACCGTTCAAATAAGCGCCCTTCCTCTTTTCTGCGACGAACATTTCATCCAGCATGGGGTTATGCACCACGCCGAGAATGACTTCTCCCTTCCTTTCGAGGGCGATGGACACACAGAATACGGGGTACCCGTGGGCGTAATTCGTCGTTCCGTCCAGGGGGTCGATGATCCAGCGGAACGCCGAGCCGGTTTCCGTGGCGATTGATTCTTCCGACATGACATCATGGTCCGGGAACCGGCTGCGAATGGCGGACAGGATCATATCTTCGGACATGCGGTCGGCATCGGTGACGATGTCAATCTCGCCCTTGAAATCAATCTTGCGATGATCATTCAGTTTGCTCTTCAAGAGCATTCCGGACTCTCTCGCGATGTCAACGGCAAAGGTCCTGTAGTCCGCCATCGTCCCTCCTTCTTGATACCGGTTCCAGCAGGCGAACGCATGTCTATCATAAACGATGTAAAAAAAACAATTTGAAACCCCTTCCGGTTTCAGCCGGTTTTGTGCAGGCCGATTTTTTATTGCCTGAAGGGCTCTTTGGTGTTAGATTTCACCAGCGTCATGAAGGGGAACCGGTGTAAATGACAAAGCAGCACAACCTTGAGAATACGGATCGGCCGGCTGGTGAAGCCGCAAAGCTGGCAAGCCTGGACTTGAAGGCCCTGAGGGAAACCCGGGGGATCACGCTGAGGGAAATTTATGAACAGACGCGCATCACGGTGGTGAATCTCGAGGCCATTGAAACACAGAATTTTCATTTGCTTCCGTCACCGGCATATGCAAAGACCTTCATTCGGGGTTATGCGGATGCCATCGGTATGGAAAGCAAAATCATACAAGAGGCCTATGACCAATATCTCCATGCGCTTCATGCCGAGCAAGAGCAGGGAAAAGACCATGGCAATAACCGGAGGAAAGGAAAAAACAAACGGATTCTGGTCTGGACGGTCCTGCTGACGATCGCCGCCGGCGCCGTGCTGCTGGCACTTTTTCTTTTATACGGAAGCGATCCGGAAATCCCGCGGACAGAATCGGACAAAACAACGCTGAAGAAGACGGACGCCGCAACGGTTGAGGCCACCAGACCCGTCGACGCGCCCGTTCCGCCCGGACAGGCTGACCCGGCTAGACCGGAGACGAAGGCAGACGGCACACCGTTCATGACCGGTCAGAACCCCGCACAGGCGGGGCGAGACTTACAGGCAGGGATGCAGACAGGGGTGGCGCCGCCGCCTGCGACGGTATCCGGACCGCCTGTTTCATCGGAAAACCGGCAGACGGCAGAACCCAGATAGCAAGGCTGTCGGTGAAGACAACGGTTCAAGATTTGATTGACAGAGCTCCGCTATTGTTTTAGGATGGGGCCGAAATGTGGGTGAAAAGCATATAAGATTTTTATTTGATTGAGGTTATACGCTATGTTTGGAATCGGCATGCCTGAATTGATCATCATCCTTGTGATCATTCTGATCGTTTTCGGCGCAGGCAAGCTTCCGGAGATCGGCGGCGCCATCGGCAAGGGCATTAAGAACTTCAAAAAGGCGTCCAAAGAGCCCGATGAAATTGATGTTACGCCGGAGGACAAGAAAATCGGTCAGAAATAGCGCGAGACGGCGGAGTCTCAGAACGGAACGTCATCTTCCGGGATGACGCCCGTTCCGGTATCGGATGGAAAGCGCTCATCGCCGGCCGGTTCCTGGCCCCTGCCCTGTCCTTTGGAATCCAGCATCTGCATGTTTGCGGCGACAATCTCCGTCGTGTAACGCTTGTTCCCGTCCTTGTCCTCCCAGGACCGGGTCTGGATGCGTCCCTCCACGAAGACCAGTTTCCCCTTGTTAAGATAATTGCCGCAGATTTCCGCAAGCTTGCCAAAGGTGACGATGCGATGCCATTCCGTTTTCTGGACGCGCTGCCCGCTTTTGTCTTTCCACTGTTCGTCCGTCGCCAGATTGAAATTGGTGACCATCATGCCGTCCGGCGTGTAACGGACTTCCGGATCCTTGCCGAGCCTGCCGATCAGTAGCGCTTTATTGACCATTTTCTCCCCCTTCGCCAGCTTGATGATGGAAGGAAGCATACACAACTGAACGGTCAATGGCAATGGAATTTTGATGTTGCCCGGAAGACATGCCTGCATCTGATTTCTCGAAATCTTCCTTGACTAATAAAGAAAATAAATATAGTGAAATCGACCTTATACTAATCATGGGAATGGCGGCTTATGGAAGAGAGCGAGCTTCTGAGGAAAAGAAAAGAGAAGATTGAAGCCCTGAAAGCCGAGGGGGTTGATCTTTATCCGAATGACGTGAACGTGAAGGACACCACGGCGGAACTTTTGTCCCGTTTTTCCGGAATGGATCATGCTCAACTGGAGAAGGTGGAGGAGCGGTTCAGCCTAGCCGGAAGAATCATGGCCATACGGAATTTCGGAAAAGCCTCTTTCATCAGCCTGCAGGACCGAAAGGGCCGGATTCAGGGCTATATACACAGGCAACTGGTCGGTGAAGCTTCTTATCAGCTTTTCAAAAAGCTGGATGTGGGAGACATCGTCCATATCGAAGGGCGGATCTTCAGGACAAAAACAGGGGAGTTGACCGTCGAGGCGGGCCGGCTGCGCCTGGTGTCCAAAGCCATTCGTATGCTTCCGGAAAAGTGGCACGGCCTGACGGATATCGAAACCCGGTACCGCCAGCGCCACCTCGATCTGATGGTCAATCCGAAGGTCCGGGAGGTGTTTCAAAGGAGAAGCCGGATCATCCAGTTGATTCGCCGCTTCATGGAGGATCGCGATTTTCTGGAAGTCGAAACCCCGATGATGCAGCCCAGGGCGGGCGGAGCGGTGGCGCGGCCCTTCAAGACCTACCACAACGCGCTGGGGATGGATTTTTACCTGCGGATTGCCCCGGAACTGTATCTGAAACGGCTGGTTACCGGGGGTCTGGAGCGGGTTTATGAGCTGAACCGGAACTTCCGCAACGAGGGGATTTCGACATTCCACAATCCCGAATTCACCATGATGGAGTTTTACCAGGCTTACGCCACCTATCAGGATCTCATGAAGGTGACCGAAGAACTGCTCGTCTACATTGCCCGCGACCTGTTCGCGGGCTTGTCCTTTCCCTATCAGGGGCGTCAGGTTGATCTGACGCCTCCCTGGAAGCGGATATCGGTCAAAGATGCCATCGTGCAGACCTGCGGCATCGATCCCGCCGTGCTGGAGGATCGGACGAAGGCCGCGGACCTGGCCGGATCGATGCGAATCGAGATCAAGGACTCGGATCCGCTGGGGAAAATCATGATGGCGGTCTTTGAAGAAGCGGTCGAGGCCAGCCTCGTCGAGCCCACGTTCGTTACCCATTATCCGGTTGAAGTGTCCCCCCTCTCCCGAAAAAACGAGGCGGATCCCCTCCTGACCGACCGGTTCGAACTCTACATCTGCGGAAAGGAGATCGCCAATGCCTTTTCGGAGCTGAACGACCCCGCCGATCAGCGTGAGCGGTTCATGATGCAGCTCAGGGACCGGGAGGCGGGAGATGAAGAGGCTCATGAAATGGATGAGGACTACATCCGGGCTCTCGAATACGCCATGCCTCCCACCGCCGGCGAGGGGATCGGGATCGACCGGTTGGTCATGCTGTTTACGGACAGCGCCTCCATTCGGGATGTGATTCTCTTCCCCCACCTGAGGACAAAGGAGGAGAGCGGACACTGATGTCCTATGAACTCTTCGTCGGCCTGCGTTATCTGCGCGCCAAGCGGAAGCAGGTCTTCGTTTCCATCATCACTTTCATTTCCATTGCCGGCATTTTTCTGGGCGTTGCCGCGCTGATCATCGTTCTGGCCGTGATGAACGGCTTTGAGACCGATCTGCGCAACAAGATCCTGGGGATCAACTCACACATTGTTCTTATGGAATATTCGGGGACCATGAAGAATCAGGAACGGGTGCTGAAAGAAATCGAACAGATCCCCGGAGTGGTCGCCGCCGCACCCTTCATTTACAGCCAGGCGCTGCTGAAGAGCGGGAACAGCGCCAGCGGGGTCGTCCTGAGGGGTCTGGCCACGGACAGCAAATCCAAGGTGATTGATCTGGGTAAAATGCAGCAGGGCCGCCTGGATTATCTGGCCAGCGACAGACGTCCCGCGTCCGGGATCGACAAAGACCTCATGGACCTTCCCGGTCTCATTGTGGGCAAGGAACTGGCAAAAAATCTGGGCATCATGCTTTTCGAAACCGCCAGCATCGTCTCGCCCATGGGCATATCGACCCCCATGGGAATGATGCCCCGGATGAAAAAGTTTCTGGTGGTCGGGATCTTCGATTCGGGGTTTTACGAGTACGATTCGACGCTGGCCTACATCTCCCTGAAAGACTGCCAGGAATTTCTGAATATGGGCGATCAGGTGACCGGCGTCGAGGTCCGGGTGGACGACATCTACAAGGCCGACGCCATCGGAAAGGCCATTGAAAAAAAGCTGGGTTTTCCCTACTGGGCCCGGAACTGGATGGAAATGAACAAGAACCTCTTCTCGGCGCTCCGGCTTGAAAAGCGGGTCATGTTCATCATCCTGAGCCTCATCGTGCTGGTGGCCGCCTTCAACATCATCACCGCCCTGATCATGGTCGTTATGGAAAAGAACAAGGATATCGCCGTCCTGAAATCCATGGGCGCCACCTCCAAAAGCATCATGAAAATTTTCATTTTGCAGGGGCTCACCATCGGCGCCATCGGAACGGTGCTCGGCTGCATCGGAGGGCTCGCGATTGCGATAAACCTTTCCAAAATTTCCCTGTTTATCGAGCGGCTTCTCGGGATCAAGATCCTTCCGGGGGATGTGTACTATCTGAACGAGCTCCCCTCGCGCGTCAATTACGGAGATGTCGCGATTATCATTGCGGGCACCATCCTGATCTGCTTTCTGTCGACCATCTATCCGTCCTGGCGGGCCTCGAAACTGGATCCGGCAGAGGCCTTGCGATATGAGTGACCATTTGTGAAAAGCGACGTGAATCCTTTTCAGTGCTGCATCCGCGCGCGCCGGCCGGCGCGCCTGACATTTGAAGATCCGGTTCGGGAGGCCGGCGGGCCATGATCCGGCTGCAGCAGTTGAGCAAGACATTCATCAAGGACGGAACCCGGATTGAAGTGCTCAAAGGGCTGGACCTGGAGATCCGCAAAGGCGAATCTCTGGCGGTGGTCGGTGTTTCCGGGTCCGGGAAGAGCACGCTGATCCATATTCTGGGAACGCTGGATCACCCGACGTCCGGCACGCTCCTGTATGATGAAAAGAATGTTTTTGAATGGCCGGAACGGAAACTGGCAGCGTTTCGGAATGAAAAGATCGGTTTCGTGTTTCAATTTCATAACCTGCTTCCCGAATTCACCAGTCTGGAAAACACAATGATGCCGGCCCTGATTCACGGCATGGCAAAAGGGGAGGCTCGAAAGCGGGCAGAAGCCATCTTGAATGATCTGGGTCTTCGTGATAGGGTGACGCATAAACCGGGGGAACTGTCCGGCGGGGAGCAGCAGCGCGTTGCCATGGCCCGGGCGCTGATTATGGAGCCGGAGATCCTCCTTGCGGATGAACCGACGGGCAACCTGGATTCGGAAACCGGCGCCAGAATCGGCAATATCCTGGTTCAGCTAAACCAGAACAGACAAATCACACTGGTCGTCGTAACCCATAACCCGCTGCTGGCGAAGCAGATGTCCCGAAGCATCGGGCTCAAGGACGGGAGGATCGATTTCCATGAATAAGAAACGCACGCTCATCGGGATTTGCATTGTCATTGCCCTGGTCTGTCTTTTGCTCACGGAAGCCGTTGCCCAGGATGTGAGAAAAATCGCCGTCCTGCCTTTTGAAATCCACAGTCGCGCCAATGAGGCCCAGATTCGGGAAGCCATTGAGAAGGGGCTGACGGCCGAACTGCTGAAGTCGAAGAATATACAAGTCCTCGACAAAAGTGTCGTTGATGCCGAGACCCGGGGCGGGAAACTGAACGAAACTCAGGCAATTTCCGCGGGGCGGGCGCACGCTGCCGATCTGATCGTGATGGGGAGCGTCACGGAGCTCGGTGAGTTGATCAGCATCGATGCAAAGGTGGTGGATGTCAAAAAAGGACAAACCATTCCCGGTATTTTTGCCCAGGGTCGGGGCCTGAAAAACATCGACGCGATCCTGGCGCAGTTGAAGCGGGAGATCCTGGTGCGGGCTTTCGTGGATCAGAGAATTGCCGGCGTGGAAATCAAGGGGAACGTCAAGATCGAGGCAGCGGCGATCAGCCAGGTTCTGAAAAGCGCGAAGGGCGGGCTTTATTCCGAGCCCGATGTAACCGCCGACATTCGGGCGATCTACAAAATGGGCTATTTCGATGATGCAAGAGCCGACATGGCGGATACGCCCGAGGGCAAGCGCATCACCTTCACGGTAACGGAAAAGCCGCTCATTTCAGAGGTGAGCGTCAAAGGGAACAAGGCAATCGATATTGGCGACATCCATGGCGTGCTGACGACGAAATCCCGTCAGGTCGTGAATTCGGAAAAAGTCAATTCGGACATCGAGAAAATCCGGGATCTTTATCATGCCAAGGGTTATTACAATGCGGAGATTGCGACCGTTCTGGAAAAAAAGGGCGACAAGGAGGTTCTGGTCCTTTTCAACATCGTGGAAAACGACAAGACCTACGTGAAGAAAATCGATTTTCAGGGTAACCGGACTTTCAGCGATAAAACGCTCCGCAACATCATGAAGACCACGGAGTGGGGCATTTTTCATTTCTTCACCGATTCTGGCGTTCTGAAGAAGGATCAGTTGAAGCAGGACATCGGAAAGCTGAACGCTTTTTACCTGAATAACGGCTTCATCAACGCCCAGGTCGGCGAGCCGGAGATCACCCATGACAAGAAGGGGATCTATCTGAAGGTCCCCGTATCGGAAGGCAGACAGTTCAAGGTCGGCAAGGTCCAGATCACCGGAGACACCCTGAAGGTCCCGCATGACGCGCTTCTGAAGAATCTGAGCATCACGAAACAGGAATACTTCAGCCGGGAAGCGATGATCAAGGACATCGATTATCTGGTTCAGATGTGCAATGATGAGGGGTTCGCCTATGCGGATGTCCTCTTCCAGACCGCGCCGCAGGAGAAAAGTCAGACGGTCGACGTGAGCTATCAGATCAAGAAGGGGAATGAGGTCCATTTCAACCGGGTCCTGATCACCGGAAACACCAAGACCCGGGACAAGGTGATCCGGCGGCAGCTTTCCGTGGTGGAGGGCGATCTGTACAGCAAGCGGGCCTTGAAAAGGAGCTACAACGCGCTCAGCGGACTCCGCTATTTCGAGGAGGTGGATTTCCAGACGGAGAAGGGGGCCTCGGAGAACCAGACGGATGTCATGATCCGCGTCAAGGAAAAGCAGACGGGGATTTTCAGCGTGGGGGCCGGTTACAGCGCCATCGACAATGCAGTGGTAACGGCGTCCATTTCCCAGCAGAATCTCTTCGGCAGGGGCCAGACCCTGACCCTGAAGGCGAGCATCGGCGGGAGCACCCAGCACTACGACCTGTCTTTTATTGAACCCTGGCTCTTCGACATCCCGCTGTGGAGCAAGTTCGACATCTGGAATTACAGCCGCACGTACGATACCTACACCCTCGACTCCAACGGCGCCGGCATTGTCCTGGGCTACGGTCTCTGGGATTACGTAACCGGATACCTGGGATACCGGTTTTCGAACGACGATGTGACGGAGGTCCAGACGAACGCATCCACGTACATCAAGAGGCAGGAGGGTGTGACCACCACGAGCGGCCCCACCGCCACACTCATCCGAAGCACGCTGAATGACGCCATGTTCCCCTCGACGGGTTCGAAAAACAGCGTCTCCGTCACCTATACCGGCGGAATTTTCGGCGGCAACACGACTTTCACGAAAGTCAATGCGAACAGCTCCTGGTATTTCCCGCTGCCTTTCGATACCGTGCTGGGCATTTACGGGAAAGGGGGGTACCTGACCAGCAACGATGAGAAGGACGTACCCGTTTACGAGCGGTACATCGTGGGCGGGATGAGCACGCTGCGGGGACAGCGGGACATCGGACCGAGGGACCCCGTAACGGGTGACATCTTGGGCGGGTTGACATGGATGGGCTTCACCGGGGAGCTCATTTTACCGCTGATCCGGGACGCCGGAATGAAATGGGTCCTTTTCTACGACACCGCCAACGCCTGGGAGAGCGGGTATCACTTGGACGACCTGCGGCAGACGGCGGGAGTCGGCATTCGGTGGTATTCGCCGATCGGGCCCCTGAGGCTGGAATACGGGTTCGTGCTGGACCGGAAGGAAAATGAGTCCGCCGGCCGCTTCGAATTCACGCTGGGCATGGCTTTTTAACATCGAGTGGAGCCGGAACGGGAATCCGTCATCACGGCCGGAAAGACGAAGACGCGATCTTTATGATGGATACGAAACTTCAGGAAGGGGGAATTATGAAAAGATATGGTTTTTGGATGCTGGGCGCGGCGATGGCCTTGTTGCTGGCGCTGTCCGCCGTCCCGGTGATGGCGGCGGAAAAGATCGCCTTTGTGCATTTCCAGGCGGCACTGATCAATTCCGATGCCGGCAAGGTTGCGGCCGGCCAGTTGTCGAAAGTGATCGAGAAAGACAAGGCCACGATTCAGGCGAAGGAAAAGGAACTGCAGAAACTCAAGGATGAGCTCGAAAAGCAGAGGCAGGTCCTGAAGGAAGACGCATTTCGGGCCAAGGAAGCGGACTATCAGAAGAAATTGAGAGATTACCAGCTCATGGTGCGAGACGCCAATGAGGAGGTGGAGGCAAAACGGCAGGAAGTGTTCAAGCCGCTTGCGCCGGTCATGGGCAAGGTGATCCACGATATCGGCGAACGGGAAAAATACACGATGATCGTCGACGTCAGCGTCATTCCGTTGATCTTTTACGACAAGAAGCTGGATATTACACAGAAGGCGACGGAAGAGTTCAACAAGGCCTACAAGGCAAAGAAGTAGTCACCGAAGAGAGCGAATCGCCTGTGCAAAAAACTTTGAACGAGCTCTCGGTCCTGCTGAACGGCCGGGTTGACGGGGACGGCGATGCGGTGATCCGCCGGGTCCGGGGAATCGAGGAAGCCGAAGCAGGGGACCTGACATTCGTTGCCAATCCGAAATATTCAAAAAAAATGGAGGGGTCATCCGCCTCAGGGATCCTCGTGTCTCCCGGCATGGAATGCCCGGGGAAAAACCTGCTGATCGTCGACGACCCCTATGTGACCTTCGGCAGGGCGCTGGCCCTCTTTCATCCCGAAGAGGCAGCGCTCACGGGACGCAGCCCTCACGCGTTTGTGGAGCATAACGCGGATGTTTCCGAAGAGACAACCCTGTACCCCGGCGTTTATGTGGGCCACCGGGCGAAAGTGGAGCGGGGCGTCGTCCTCTATCCCGGGGTTTTCGTCGACCATGACGCCGTCATTGGCGAGGATTCCATCCTCTATCCCAATGTGACGGTCTACCGGCGGTGCCGGATCGGCAGACGCGTGATCCTCCATGCCGGAGTGGTGGTCGGCAGTGACGGTTTTGGTTTTGCCCGGCCCGGCCGGGAAAATGTCAAGATCCCCCAGATCGGCATCGTGCAGATCGATGACGATGTCGAGGTGGGCGCCAACACAACCATTGACCGGGCTGCCATCGGCCGGACCTGGATTCAGCGAGGCGTCAAGATCGACAACCTGGTTCAGATCGCCCACAACGTCATCATCGGCGAGTACTCCATCATTGTGGCCCAGGCCGGCATCTCCGGAAGCACGAGGGTGGGGAAGAGCGTGATGCTGGGGGGGCAGGCGGGGCTGGTGGGCCATATTCGAATCGGTGATTATGTGATGGTCGCGGCGCAGTCCGGCGTCACCAAAGACGTTCCGGCCGGCCGTGTGGTCGCCGGCTCTCCCCACAGACCGCACCGGGACTGGCTGCGTGCCGAGGCCTGCATTTCCGGACTTCCGGAAATGCGTCAGATGCTGACGGCCCTGATGAAACGCGTGGAGAAACTTGAAGCCGGGAAACAGTCCAATGGCATGGAAGGGGATGCAGGCATATGAAGATTCATCCGACGGCAGTCGTCGCACCGGATGTCGAACTGGCGGAGGGGGTTGAGATCGGCCCCTATGCGGTGGTCGGCCCGGATGTTCACATCGGGGAGAATACCGTCATCGGTTCCCATGTCGTGATCGAAGGCCATACCGATATCGGCGCAAGATGCCGGATCTTTCAGTTTGCCTCGATCGGCGTTCAGCCACAGGATCTCAAGTTCAGGGGTGAGCCCACACGCGTCGTGATCGGGAATGACAACACCATTCGGGAATTCGTGACCATCCATCGGGCGACGGTGTCGGATATCGGCGTCACGATCATGGGAGACCACAATCTGATCATGGCTTATTCCCATATCGCACACAACTGCAAACTGGGAAATCACGTCATCATGGTCAATGCTGCCAATCTGGCCGGGCATATTCACGTTGAGGACTATGCAATCATCGGCGGCCTGACCGGTGTCCACCAATTCACGCGCATCGGAGCCCACTGCATCATCGGCGGGGCTTCCGCAATCTCGAAGGATGTCGCCCCCTATCTTCTGGTGTCGGGCAACCGCGCAAAACCCCACGGGCTCAATCTCATCGGGCTGAAACGACGGGGCTTCAAGGAAGGCACCATTCGGGCCCTGAAAGACGCCTATCGCCTGATTTTCCGCTCGTCCCTGCTGCTCCGCACGGCCATCGAAAAGGTTCGAAACGAAGTGGAGGACTGCCCCGAAGTGAGACACTTTGTCGAATTTATCGAGCAGTCGAAGCGCGGAATCTGCAGATAAATCGAATTCATGGATTTCTCGAATGCGGGTGCTCGAAGCGAATCCGGCCGGTTCCGTCGTGGTCGAACCGCCGGGCGCCGGCATGAACATGCGGACGGTATGAAGATGGATAAAATCAGAATCGGCGTCGTGGGCATTGGCCATCTCGGCCGGTACCACCTGCAGAAATACGAAAAGCTGGATCAGTGCGAGATCGTCGCGGCGGCCGATATCGTTGAGGAGCGTGCCGCAAGGGCTGCGGCGCTTCATGGATGCCGGGCCATGACGGATTACCGGGAAATGATCGACGCCGTGGACGCGGTGAGCATTGCCGTGCCCACCCAGTGCCACCATGCCGTCGCCGGGGCCTTTCTCGAGGCAGGCGTGCACGTCCTCCTGGAAAAGCCGATTGCAGAAACCCTCGACCAGGCAGACGAACTGATTGCCCTGGCCGATCGAAGCGGCCTTGTTTTTCAGATCGGTTTTGTGGAGCGGTTCAATCCGGCCGTGGTCGCCCTGGGTCAGGTGATCGGACGGCCCCTTTTCATCGAATCGCACCGCCTCCATCCTTTTTTTGAGCGGGGGACCGATGTGGATGTCATCCTCGATCTCATGGTTCATGACCTGGACATCATCCTGCATTTTGTCGATTCTCCTCTTGAGGACATCGATGCGGTGGGAACTGCCGTGCTGTCGGACAAGGTGGATATCGCCAACGCACGACTGCGCTTTCGGAACGGCTGTGCAGCCAATGTCACGGCCAGCCGGATCAGCGTCAAGACCATGCAGAAGATTCGGTTTTTCGGACTGGAAGGCTACCATGCCGTGGATTTCGCG
This sequence comes from Syntrophales bacterium, assembly GCA_034678725.1. Classification (GTDB taxonomy): domain Bacteria; phylum Desulfobacterota; class Syntrophia; order Syntrophales; family Fen-1087; genus JAXDBM01. Next base: position 14,977 of record JAXDBM010000033.1, read on the forward strand.
AAGCGGGACCTGCTTTCGCTCCAAAGGGTGAAAAAAGCGGAAGGCCAGATTGAAATCATTCAGAATCAGATTGAAATCCTTCAGAAGGACCCGCTGGAACAGGAAATCCGGACCTTTGTCGATGCCATCGTGCAGGGGACCCCTACCCCGGTTCCCGCCAGTGAGGGTAGACGGGTACTTGAAGTTGCACTGCAAATTGTAAACGAAATCAAGTCGTCTCAGGAAAAATTGTCATGATCCCCATGGTCGACCTGCAGCGGCAGTATCAAGATCTGAAAAGCGAAATGGACCATGCCCTGCAGAACGTTCTGAATCAGGGCCAGTTCATCCTCGGGCCGGAAGTAACCGCCCTGGAGGGCGAAGTGGCCGCCTATCACGGCGTTCCCTTCGCCGCGGGAGTGGCCAGCGGGACCGATGCCCTGCTGCTTGCCCTGCGGGCCAGCGGGATCGGTGCGGGGGACGAGGTAATCACCACCCCCTTCACGTTTATTGCCACTGCCGAGGTTATCTCCCTCATTCGTGCGACCCCCGTTTTCGTCGACATTGAACCGGACACGTTCAATCTGGATCCCGGGAAAATAGAGAGGAAAATAACAAAAAGAACCCGGGCCATCATCCCGGTTCATCTTTTCGGCCATCCGGCCGACATGGAACCCATTCTCGAACTGGCCCGAAGATATCGTCTGAAAATCATCGAAGACTGCGCGCAGGCCTTCGGCGCCGCCTATCACGGAAAAAAGGTCGGCGCCATGGGGGAATGCGGCTGCTTCAGCTTTTTCCCGAGCAAAAACCTCGCCGGCTACGGGGATGGCGGCATGATTATCACCCGGGACGAAGAGACGGTCGACCGCATCCGGATGCTGCGCAACCACGGCAGCAAGCAGCGATACCACCATCACCTGCTGGGCTACAACAGCCGCCTCGATGAACTTCAGGCGGCGATTGTCCGCGTCAAATTCAGGCGCATCGATGCGTTCAACGCGGCCCGCCGCAGGCATGCTGACCTGTACCGGGCCGTAATCGGGCAGGAGGATGTCATTCTGCCGCTGGAACGGCCCGGCTGCCGTCACGTCTATCATCAGTTCACCCTTCGGTCGAAGTTCCGGGACCGGATCATGGCGTCTCTGCAAGACCGAGGGGTCGCTTCGGCCATATACTACCCCGTACCCCTGCACCGACAGGAAGTCTTTAGGGCCGACGCGGCCGGCGTTCAATTGCCCTGTGCGGATACCTGTGCCGGAGAGGTGCTTTCCCTTCCCATGTTTCCGGAATTGCGCGAAGAGGAAATCCGGCTGATCGGCGACATCATCAACCATGCCTCGTGAAACGCGCATATCCAGTTGTGATATGACAGCCGGCAATCCCTTCCATGCCAAGCCAATCATGATTGTAGCCGGCGAACAATCGGGCGACCTTCACGGGTCCAATCTGGTCAAAGCCATGCGCCGCATCGATCCCTCACTCCGGTTTTACGGCATCGGGGGCAGAAAGATGCAGGAGGCCGGGGTCGAGTTGATGGCGGACGCGGCCGACATGGCGGTTGTCGGTCTGACGGAGGTTGCCGGAAAACTGGGGATGATCCTGGGTGTCATGCGACGGATGAAGCAGGCCCTGAAAGACCGGAAGCCGCCGCTTTTGATCCTGATCGATTATCCGGACTTCAACCTGATCCTGGGGAAGACGGCGAAAAAAAACGGTGTCCGGATCTTCTATTACATCAGTCCGCAGATCTGGGCATGGCGGAAGGGGAGAATCGAGAAAATCCGTAAAATCGTGGACAAAATGGCGGTGATTCTGCCTTTCGAGGAGCCGTTCTACCGGCAGGCGGGCATGGATGTCACCTTTGTCGGACATCCGCTACTCGATGCGGTGAAAAAAAAATACCCGCGGTCGGAGGCTTTTCGCAAATTTGATCTTCGGGAAGGGATCACCACGATCGGACTGCTCCCCGGGAGCCGCCAGGGGGAAGTGGCCAGACTTTTGCCCGTGATGTTGAAGGCCGCCGGCATCCTGATGCAGCGCCGGCCTTCCGTTCAATTCATTCTCCCCCTGGCCGATGCCCTGGACCGGGATTTCGTGGAAAAGATGATCCGCCAGGAATCCGTGCCGGTGCGCGTCATCCCGAACGAGATCTACGATGTCGTCGGCGTGTGCGACATTGCCGTTGTTGCGTCCGGCACGGCAACGTTGGAAACGGCCCTGCTGGGAACCGCCATGGTCATCATTTACAAGGTGTCCCCCCTGTCTTATCGGATCGGGGCAAAGATCATCCGCGTGACCCACATCGGCCTGGCGAACCTCATCGCCGGGAAAACCATTGTTCCCGAATTGATCCAGCATGATGCCAATCCGGACCGCATTGCGGAGGAAGTGATGGACATCCTGGGCAATGAGACGCGGATGCATTGGATCAAAGAGGAGCTGAATCGAATCCGGGAGAAACTGGGCGGCGCCGGGGCTTCGGAACGAGCGGCCCGCCTCGCCTGCGATCTCCTGTAGATGGCGGTTTCATTGAGCGGGACCCCCTGCCGCATTGAAAGCATCGGACACCATGAATATCTATAAACGTCTTGTAAAGCTCGCCAGACCGCATGTTGCCAAATTCATTCTGGCCATGTTCTGCATGCTGGTCGTCGGGGGCCTGACCTCCGCGCTGGCTTTTCTGGTCAAGCCCGCCCTGGACGATATCTTCATGAAGAAAAACATGGTGATGCTGAAATGGATTCCCGTCGCCGTCATCACGATCTACCTGCTCAAGGGGCTTTGCAATTACGTGCAGATCGTGCTCATGAGCTTTATCGGCCAGCGCGTGGTTGCGGACGTGCGCAACCAGCTCTACCGGGCCATTCAGGGGCAATCGATGTCCTTTTTCACGAAGCACCCCACGGGGATTCTCATGTCCCGGATCACCAACGACGTCAATTCCATGCAGGGTACGGTCTCGGAGGCGGTGACCAGCCTTCTGAAGGATTCGTTCACTCTGGTCTGCCTGATCTTTGTCATTTTTTACCGGGACTGGCAGCTTGCCCTCGTGGCGATGGTGATCTTCCCGTTGACGATCTATCCGATCGCGACCTTCGGACGGAAAATGAGAAGCGTGGCGACCCGGACTCAGGTGACGATGGGAACGCTGACGACCCTCCTGCAGGAGACGATTTCAGGAGCAAGGATCGTCAAGGCCTTCGGACGGGAGGACTATGAGGGCAGCCGGTTCTCAAGGGAAAATGAAAACCTTCTCAGGCTGACCCTGAAAGCCGTATCGATCAGCGCCATCTCCAGCCCTTTCATGGAATTTCTCGGCGGCATTGGCATTGCCGCGATTGTCTTTTACGGCGGCTACCAGGTCATCCAGGGTGTGTCCACGCCGGGCACCTTCTTTTCCTTTCTCACGGCGCTCCTGATGCTCTACGAGCCGATCAAGCGCCTGACCAACGTCAACAACACGATCCAGCAGGGCATTGCCGGTGCACAGCGCGTGTTCAGCATCATCGATACCGTTCCGGAAATACAGAACAAGACCGGGGCGGTTCCCCTGCCGGCGATATGGAAGGCGATCGAGATTCGAAATGTCACATTCCGCTATGAGGATGTTCCGGTCCTGAACCGGATCAATCTGACCGTCCGGGCCGGCGAGGCCGTGGCTTTCGTGGGGATGAGCGGCGGCGGGAAGACCACTCTGGTCAATCTGATCCCCCGCTTCTACGATGTTTCGGAGGGGCAGATCCTGATCGATGGCCTGGACGTCCGCGATGTTACCATCGAATCGTTGCGGGCCCAGATCGGAATGGTCACACAGCAGACCATTCTCTTCAACGATACGGTCCGGAACAACATCGTCTATGGCGACAGCGGAAAGACCGAAGCGGATGTCATTCGGGCGGCAAAAGCGGCCAATGCCCACAACTTCATCATGAATCTTCCCCAGGGTTACGATACGGTCATCGGTGAGCAGGGGACAAAGCTTTCCGGCGGCGAACGGCAGCGGATCTCCATCGCCCGGGCGCTCCTGAAGGATGCTCCCATTCTGATCCTGGACGAGGCCACTTCGTCCCTGGACACGGAGGCGGAAATCGAGGTCCAGGAAGCCCTGGAAAATCTGATGCGGGGAAGAACGACGCTGGTGATTGCCCACCGGCTGTCCACGATACGGAATGCCGACCGGATTGTCGTCCTGGTGAACGGCGAGATTGCGGAAGAGGGAACCCATGAGACCCTGCTTAATAAACGAGGCGAATATTACCGGCTTTATCAGATGCAGTTCAAAAATGGCGATCCGGTGAAAAATTCCGGGAATCCCTAGCCCGGGGAGGTCCTGCCGGAGGCGCCCAATGGTATGGGCCGCAAATCCGTCGCATCGGCGGAAGGCATTTCAGGGCGCTGCATTCATGCTGAAGACGAGGCGAAACCGATCCGATGCATCTGCCGCGAAGGATGGAATACGGGCCGGCAAAGTGGACATGGCATTCAGACGATTATGGGACGAGGAAAACCGAACCCTTCGGGGAAGGCTTCTTCTCTTTTCATTGCTGCCTCTCTCGCTGATTTACCGGTCCGCCGTCTTTCTGAGAAACGGCCTGTTCGAGATGGGAATTCTCAAACAGCGGAAGATGGGGTGTCCGGTCATCAGCGTCGGCAACCTGACCGTCGGCGGAACGGGGAAGACGCCGCTGGCGGTCATGCTGGCTAATGTTCTTCGGGAAAACGGGTATCGACCGGCCGTGCTGAGCCGGGGATACGGGAGCAGTTCTTCATCGCCGGTAACTGTCGTGTCCGATGGCGAACGGATCCTGACAGGCTGCGCCCAAGCGGGAGATGAACCGCTATTGATCGCCAGATCGTGCCCGGGTGTGGCGGTCCTCACCGGCGCCAGCCGGGCGCTTGCGGGAAGGCAAGCCACCGACCGTTTGGGCGCCGACATCCTGATTCTGGATGACGGTTTCCAGCATCGCCATGTCGCCAGGGACATCAATATTCTCCTGGCGGACCGCGCCAGACCATTCGGAAACGGGTTTCTCTTGCCTGCCGGACCCCTGCGTGAGCCGCCGAACGCCATGGACAGGGCGGACCTGATCATCGTCACGGACAGCGATGACGGGGGCGCGGGGGATTTCCCCCCCGACGTCAGGATCCGCTCGGTAGCCCCCCTTTTCCGGGGCGTCCGGCGGCCGAAAGACATCCGCCACGGGGGAACGGGGCAGATATTGCCGCTGACTTCTTTACGCGATGCCCGGATCTGCGCCTTCAGCGGGATCGGTTCGCCGGAATCCTTCTGTAAGACCCTGCGATCCCTCGGCGCGGAATTGGTCTGTTGCCTTGACTTCCCCGATCATCACCGCTATCGCAGGGAGGATTTGGACAGGATCGAGGCGGCTGCAGCCGGGGTGAAGGCTGCCATGATCGTGACGACCGAAAAAGACGGCGTGCATCTGGAGGATTTCCCGTTTTTTCTTGAAAAGGTTTTCTTCCTCAGGATCGCCATGGAAATCATCCCGAATGAGAAGGCTTTTCAGCAGTGGCTGCTCGAGAGGCTGGCTCGTTAGCGGAGAGGAACCCCTGAGCCTCGTTGAATAAGGGGAGTACGAAGCGATCAAGCACATCGGAAGAAAGGGCGCGGAAGAATCCCGACCGGTAATTGCTCTTTTCTCGCATGAGTTCTGATGACCGGATGCAGCCGATTCAAGGTGTCGAAAGCCGCCCGGCGCCGGCATCGGCTCGGTGTGGAATGTTTTGAGGTCTTGTCCCATGCAAGTGCGGATTTCCGCAGGAAGACCCTTCAAAGAAGGAAAGAATCTCCTGATCCGGGGGACGAACTGGATCGGCGATGCGGTCATGACGCTTCCCGCCATATCCGCCGTTCGTCAGACCTTTCCCGGGGCGAGGATCACGATACTGGTGAAACCGTGGGTGGCGGAGCTTTTCCATCTCTGCCCGGATGTCGACGAGGTCATGATTTTTCAGAGTCCCGGTCCTCATGACGGTGTGGCGGGAAAATGGAGGCTGGCCGGGGAACTGAGGAAAAAGAATTTTGACACGGCCATTCTCCTGCAGAACGCGATTGAAGCGGCCATCATCGCCCTGATGGCCGGCATCCCCGTGCGCGCCGGTTACAACAGCGATGTGAGGGGGCCGCTCCTGAGCCATTCGGTCCGGCGGACGAGGGCCGTCCGCGAAATTCACCAGACCGGCTATTATCTCGAGATGGTCAGGGCGCTCGGATGTGAAACCAGCGACGCGAAGGTGCATCTCGATGCGGGCAGGGAATCCGGTCCTCTGGCAGAATCCCTGATTGGGCGCTTTGGGCTGGACAAAGGCCGGCTGCTGATTGGAATGGCGCCGGGCGCCGCCTACGGGCCGGCGAAGAAATGGTTCCCGGAACGGTTCGCGGCGGTTTCAGACCGGCTGGCGGACGCTTTGCCGGTGCAGACCGTCCTCTTCGGCAGCGCCGGGGACAGGGAAAGCACGGACGCGGTCCGGCGGAGTGCTACATTCCCGATCCTCGATCTGGCCGGGCAGACCAGCTTGAAAGAGGCGATGGCCCTTATGTCCCGCTGTCGTGTTTTTGTTTCCAATGACTCCGGGCTGATGCATGTCGCGGCGGCGCTGGGCGTCCCGACCGTCGCCATTTTCGGGTCCACGAATACGCTGACGACCGCTCCGGTGGGCCGTCGCGTTGCGATTGTCCACAAACCGGTGCCCTGCAGCCCCTGTCTGAAGCAGACCTGCCCCGCCGATTTCCGGTGCATGGCAATGATCGGCGTCGACGATGTCTATGATGCAGCCAGGGGGCTGTTGGAATGAAGAAGCGGATTGCCGTTTTTCTGGACCGCGACGGGACCCTCAACGAAGAGGTGGGATATCTGGACAGCCTTGCGAAACTTCATGTCTTTCCCCGGGCCTACGAGGCGGTCCGGCTGATCAACAGAAGCGGCATGAAAGCCGTCGTGATCACCAACCAGTCCGGTGTGGCGAGAGGGTATTTCGACGAAGACTTTGTCGAAACGGTGCATGCACGCATGCGGGAGATGTTTCGAGTCCAGAGGGCGTGCATCGACCGTTTTTATTACTGTCCCCATCACCCCACGGAAGGTACGGGCATTTACCGGGTCTCCTGCTCGTGCCGAAAACCGGAATCGGGCTTGCTGATCCGGGCTGCCGAAGAGATGGACATCGATCTGGCCGGCTCCTACATGGTGGGCGACATGCCCAAGGACATCGAAGCGGCCCGGAAAGTCGGGGCGAAGGGCATTCTCGTGAGAACGGGATACGGCGCGGAGCACGCTTCTTGGCCGTTGACGCCGGATTACATCGCCGGCGACATTCTCGATGCGGTGTTGTGGATCGTCAGGGACCGGGCAAAATGAACATCCTGATCGTCAAGCTGAGTGCCATCGGCGACGTCATCCACACGCTGCCGGCCCTGTCCGCGCTGAGGAGACGCTATCCCGATGCCGACATCACCTGGGTCGTCGAGGAGGCCGCGTCGGACCTGATCCGGGGGCACCCGCACCTGGACCGGGTGATCGTCTCGCGCCGAAAGCGCTGGATGGACGATCTTCTGAACCGCCGGGGCGGCCTCGCCTGGAGAGAGATGCGGCAGTTTTTCGGGGAGTTGAGAAGCCGCCGGTATGATCTGGTCATCGATTTTCACGGTCTGTTCAAAAGCGCCGCGATCGTATGGCTGAGCGGCGGAGGAAGGAAACTGGGTTATGACAGCATGCAGGAGCTGAGCGGTCTTTTCTACAACGAGAAGATTCCGGAGGACATGAGCAGGCATGCCGTTGACCGCTATTTGGATTTTGTCCGATATCTGGGCGCGGATCCGGTCGCGCCGGAATTTGTCATCTCCGTCGACAGGGAAAACCGAACCCGCGCCGGGAACCTTTTGAAGGAGTCCGGAATCGGGAGCGGGAAGGGCTTTGTGGCGGTCAGCCCCCAGGCGCTTTGGGAGACGAAGCTCTGGGAGGACGAAAAATTTGCCCGTTTGTGCGATCGGATCGTCCGCGGGCTGGACCGTCCGGTGGTCCTTACGGGCAGCGATGCGGAGGCAGTTGCGCGGATCCGGTCGCACATGACCGCTCACTGCGTCAGTCTGGCGGGTCGGACGACCCTGCGGGACCTGGCCTGCGTCTTTCAGGAGGCGGCGCTTCTGGTCACAACGGATTCCGGACCCATGCATCTGGCGGCGGCGGTGAGGACTCCCGTTGTCGCCCTTTTCGGCCCCACGGACCCCGGACGGACGGGCCCTTACGGGGACGGCCACGTCGTCTTGCGCAGGGAGATGGCCTGCAGCCCCTGTTTTGCCAAAACCTGCGAAACGAAGCGCTGCATGCGGGAAATTACGGTGGAAGAGGTCTATGAAGCCGTCCGGGGGAAACTGACGGAACACGGCGGGGGATGAATCCGGCTTGGCAGGGGATTGGAAGGATCGATCGGCGGGTCCATCGCTTTGAAGGTCGTGAAGGCCGTTCGAGAGGATTCGCGTGAAACCGATCAATAGAAGGGAGAAAGGGACGATGCATTATTTGATCACCGGCGGGGCCGGATTCATCGGCTCCAACATCGCCGAGACGCTGGTGAGGCAAGGCGGGAAGGTTCGCGTCCTCGACAATTTCTCCACGGGCAAGCGGGAGAATCTCGCTGTCCTTCGCTCCTTGTCAAAAACAAAAACGGGAGATCCGGTAGAGATTATCGAGGGCGATGTCCGCGATCCGGATGCCTGCAAACGGGCTGTTCAGGGCGTTGACTATGTTCTTCACCATGCCGCGATGGTTTCCGTTTCCCAGTCCGTTTCCGAACCCCTTCTGTGCAATGCCGTCAATGTCACCGGCACCCTGAACATGCTCATTGCCGCCCGGGACAGCGGGGTCAGGCGCTTCGTGCTGGCCTCTTCGTCCGCCGTTTACGGCGACGGGGAGCGGGAGGCGGTCCCGGAGCTTCATGAGATCCCGAAAGCCCGCCGCGAGGATATGCCGGTGGATCCCATGACGCCCTATGCCGTCAGCAAGCTGATCGGCGAAAGCTACTGCCGGATCTTTTGCCGCCTTTACGGTCTCGAAACGGTCTGCCTTCGCTATTTCAACGTATTCGGGCCCCGGCAGGACCACCGCTCGGAATACGCTGCCGTGATCCCCAAATTCATCGATGCCCTCCGTCACGGTCGCAGGCCCGTGATCTATGGCGACGGGCTGCAGTCGCGGGATTTTGTCTTTGTCGGGGACGTGGTCCTGGCCAATCTTCGAGCCTGTGTCGCGCCCGGGGCCGCCGTGGGCCGCGTTTTCAATGTGGCCAGCCACCGTGCCGTCACGCTGCTCGAACTGCTCGACGCCCTGAAAACGATCCTCGACAGCGACCTGGCCCCGATTTTTTCCGAGGCGCGACAGGGGGATATCCGCCACTCCTGGGCGGAGAACGCCCTCGCCCGGGAATTCCTCGAATTCTCGCCAGCCGTTTCGCTTCAGGAGGGCCTCGAACGGCTCATTCGGTCCGAGGGGTAGCGCGTCGGGAATGGGGGATGAAAAAACGGTTCTTGGAAACGGTTTGGGTAAGGGCAGGAACGGAAAAGACAGGGGGATGGGAGATGACGATCAGTGAGGAGTTGCTGGAGATTCTGGTATGCCCCAGGTGCAAGGGCGATATCTATCTGAATGAAGCGAAGGACGGTCTGATCTGCGACCGCTGCCGGCTCCTGTACGAGATCCGGGACGGCATCCCGATTATGCTGATCGATGAGGCGAAACCACTTTTATGACGGCTTTTGATGCCACCGCCAGGCGGTTTCGATGATCGCGGCGAGGTCGGCGAATCGCGGGCGCCAGCCAAGGGTGTCCCGGGCCTTCAGCGTGCTCCCGATCAGCGCCGGCGGGTCGCCGGCGCGCCGGCCGGTCTCAATGCATCGAATGGACCGCCCGGTAATTTTTTCGGCGGCCCGAATGACCTCCCGTACGGAAAAGCCGCTTCCGTTCCCGAGGTTGAAAGAATCGCTCGGGCCGCCGCCGCGAAGGTATTCCAGGGCCTGAATGTGGGCATCGGCCAGGTCGGTGACGTGGATGTAATCGCGAATGCACGTCCCGTCGGGGGTTTCGTAATCGGTGCCGAAGATCTTCACGTCGGGCCGCCGGCCGGAGGCGGCATCGAGAACCAGCGGGATCAGGTGGGTTTCCGGGTTGTGCCACTCGCCGACTTCGGCGTCGGGATCGGCCCCCGCGGCATTGAAATAGCGGAGGTTGACATGCCGGATCCCGTAGGCGCGCTCGTAATCCCTGAGGATCTGCTCGATCATGAACTTGCTCCAGCCGTAGGGATTAACAGGCGACTGGGGGTGATCTTCCGTCAGCGGGACCTGGCGTGGCAAACCGTAGGTGGAGCAGGTGGACGAAAAGATCAGGCAGGGAACATCGAACTCGCGCATGGCGTCCAGAAGGTTCAGGGTGTTGGCGACGTTGTTGCGGTAGTACTTCGCCGGGTCGATGACGGACTCGCCCACGTAGGCATAGGCACAGAAGTGCATGACGGCTTCGATCGGGTACTTCTGAAAGCAGAGACGGACCTGGTTCCCGTCGGCAAGGTCTCCCAGGACGAATTCTCCCCATCTTGCGAACGACCGGTGTCCGTAAACCAGATTGTCAAAGACCACCGTGTCATATCCGCGCTGGTGGAACAGCTTGTTTGCATGCGAGCCGATATAGCCCGCCCCGCCGGCGATGAGAATCATGGAAGACCGCCTTTCCCCTTTTCCCTATAAAATGCTTTCCGCCTCTTGAGGCTTGTATTCCGGAACGATTTCCTGAAGCTTCTTCTTGATGTCGCGGGCGTCATGACGTCTGGCCGCATCGTACAGCGCCTCCAGTTTGGTGGAGAGCCCTTCTCGGGAAGATGCGTCATGAAGGGAAGCGTTTCCCTGCCCGTTTGGACGCAGCACCATGATTTTTTCATGCTGTGTCGCGACGATGCCTTCGCCCACGGTAATGAGCTCTTCGTAGAGCTTCTCTCCCTCTCGAAGCCCGGTGTAGACAATCTGGATATCCCGGTCCGGCTCTTTTCCGGAAAGCCGGATCAGGTCTCTTGCCATGTCGGCGATCTTCACGGGCGTGCCCATCTCGAGAATGAACACTTCACCCCCCTCGCCGATCGCGCCCGCCTGAATGATCAGTTGCACCGCTTCGGGAATGGTCATGAAATAGCGGGTCACGTCGGGGTGCGTAACCGTCACGGGACCGCCCTGCTCGATCTGCCGCCGAAAAATCGGGATTACGGAGCCCGATGAACCGACCACGTTTCCGAAACGGACGGCCATGAATCTTCCGCCGTCTGGTTTGCGGGATTGAAGCATGATCTCGGTGATGCGCTTGCTGGCGCCCATGACGTTCGTGGGTCGCACAGCCTTGTCCGTCGAGACAAGGACAAGGCATTCGATGCCGTGCTTGCGGGCCATTTCGATGATGACGGCGCTGCCCTGGATGTTGTTCAGAACGGCCTCCCAAGGGTTTTTTTCCAGCATGGGGACGTGCTTGTAGGCTGCCGCATGGAAAACCACCTGGGGCTGATAGGTTGTGCAGACCCGATCCATCAGCGCAACATCCTGAACGTGGCCCAGAATGGCCCGGCAGCGGTTGAAATAGAGTTCGTGCCGAAGCTCCATCTGGATTTTAAAGAGGTTTTCCTCGCTTGCGTCAAACAGGATCAGATTCTGCGGTTGAAAGGGGACGACCTGGCGGCAGAGTTCGGCGCCGATGGAACCGCCGCACCCCGTAATCAGGATCGTCCTTCCCTCGAGATAATGGCTGATGCTCTGCTTGTCCAGTTGAACGGGCGGCCGGCCCAGCAGGTCCTCGTAGCTGATGTCTCTGAGCTTTTTGATGCTGACCCGGCCATCGATGATTTCACCCATGCTGGGCAGGGTCTTGTATTCGATGCCGCAATCCTTGCAGATCTTCAGAATTCGCCGCATCCGGTCTCCGCTTGCCGAAGGGATGGCGATCAACGCCTCCCGGACCTCCCATTTGTCCGCGAGATAGGGCAGATGGTCGATTTTTCCGATGACGGGAATGCCGTGTATGGACCTCCCTTGTTTTTCGGGATCGTCATCGACGAAACCGATCACATGATAGTCCAATTGCTCGTTTTCATTGAGTTCTCGCAGCGTTTTCTCGCCCGTGTTGCCGGCGCCGATGATGAGGATGGGATGCGATTCCCCGTCCTTTTTCTGAAAGGGGCTCCAGCCGCTCAGATGCATCCCGCCCGTGTAGTGGTATCGAATGATCAATCTCAGTCCTCCCGTCAGGAGGAACGTCAGCACGCCGTCCATCAGAAAAACGGCGCGGGAATAGCCAAGGAATCTGTAAATATACAGGATAATCGCCATGATCAGGAGCGTTGAAAGAACGCTTGCCTGAAGCAGATGACCGAAATCCCCGACGCTGGTGTATCGCCACATGCCGCGGTAGAGGCCGAGTCCGAAAAAAATGAAGACTTTCAGTGGGATGATCCAGATCAGGGTCGTTTGGAACTGATGAATGAAATGCGGATCGATGTCGAAGTCGAAACGGAGAAGGTGAGCGATGTAGTATGCCGCGGCGAAAAGAGCCGCATCACATAATATCATCAGATAGAGCTTCGGATTGACCAGTTGCCTGTGCATTTTTCGAGTCTTCGCCTGTTAGTGCCGGACCCCTTCGGCCTTGATAACTTTTAATATTGTCATATACAATATTTTCATGTCAAAGAAGAACGACTTTTTATCCAGATAGTATGAATCATATTCGACTTTTTTCGGTATCGGAAGGTCGTCGCGGCCGTTGACCTGAGCCCACCCGGTGATGCCCGGAACGATTTTATGAACGCCCTTCAGCGTCCGCAGGCGGATCAGGTCGTCCTGATTGAACAAGGCCGGCCGCGGACCGACAAAACTCATGTCGCCTTTCAGAATGCTCCAGAGTTGGGGAAGTTCGTCCAGACTGAATTTACGGAGAAAGGAGCCGACCGGCGTCAGGTATTCATCCGGATTCTTCAGCAGATGCGTCGCCACCGCCGGGGTGTCGATGCGCATGGTCCGGAATTTGGGCATCCTGAATATCCCGTTTTGCAGCCCCACCCGCTCGGACCAGTACAGGATCGGTCCTTCGGAACTCTTTTTCACCAACAGCGCGATCAACAGCATCGGGACGGCAAAGATGCCGGACAGGATGACGGCCATGACGAAATCAAAAATGCGTTTGGCGTTCACAGGGCGCCTGCCCGCCGCATTTCCCGAACGGTCTCCCGCCAGCCGGCCGTCAGGTCGTAGCCCGGAAGGAAACCGAGCTCCTGCTGAATGCGACTACCGTCCACAGCCATGTCCTCTGCGTACTTGGAAAGGGCTGCCACAGTCTGCGGCAACGGGAGACGGGTGCGTCTCAGGATTTTTTCCAGCATTGACGCCGCCCGAAGCGCCGGCGCAAGAGGGAGCGAGTAACCAGGGGGGGGCCGTTCGAGGGCATCGCAGAGGGTTGCAATGATGGTTTTCATGCTGTGAAAGCGACCGTCCGTAACGTTGAACACCCGCCCCGCCGCGTTTGAATGGGTTGCCGCCAGCACGGCGGCACGGCCGACATCTTTGTCATAAATCAGGGATCTACGGTTCGAGCCGTCGCCGACGGGAATGAAACGGCCCGCTGCCAGAGAGCGGAGCAGGCGCTCGTAATTCCCCTTGATTCCCGGTCCGTAGACGGCGCCGAGCCGAAGGGCAGCACCGATGCGGCTGCCGTCTTCGCCCTTGGCATCCAGGACGATTTTCTCCGCCGCCAGTTTGGTTTGGGCATAGTCGGTGTCGGGGCAGGGCGGCGTGTCTTCGGTCAGGACCTGTCCGCGGGACGGCCCGTACACGGCGATTGTGCTGAAGAGCACCACGCGGCGGACGCCCGCCTGCACGGCGGCTTCGGCGACGGTCGAAGTTCCCTGTACGTTGATTCTGACGTATCGTTCCCGCATCGAAGACGGCGGGTTCGCGATGTGCAGCAGGGCGGCCATGTGGATGACCGCGTCGGCATCTTGCATGGCGGAAGACACGGCCGCCGGATCGGTCACATCGCCGATGCGCGCCTCCACGCCCTCAGGAAGGAATCCTGACTTCGGGGGGTCGATGGACAGGGTTCGGATCGAAAAACCGGAAGACCGGAAGGCCTCCAAAACCGCAGGGCCGATTGCGCCGGTTGCGCCTGTAATGAGCGTAAGGGGTTTGCGTTCGTTCACAGCCACGTCCAGCCCCATTTGCCGAAATAGCGATACATGCTGACCACGAAGATTGCGGCCATTCTCATACTCCTGTGAGCCCCCCTCGTCCAGTAATGCGTGACGGAGGCTTCCGGGCAATACACGGTTCGGTGCCCCTCCCGCTGGATCCTGCGGCTCAGGTCGAAGTCCTCGAAATAGAGGAAGAAACGAGGATCGAATCCGCCGACTTTTTTCAGCACCGCGGTACGGCAGAGCATGAAGGCGCCGGACATCGCCTCGACGTCGCACATCCGGTCGTATCCGATGTCCCGCATTTCGTAGCGGTCCAGGCGGGTCTTCAGCAGGGGGTCAAGGACGTGTGGCGCAAATCGGCGGACAAAGAGGTCCATGACGCTCGGATAGCGCTTGTTGAGGCATTGATCCGTGCCGTCTTCGTTCAGCACCCGCGGGCAGACCATTCCGATGTCCGGGTGGAGGTCCATGAAACGAATCAGGGTCCGGATTGCTCCCGCGTGTATCAGGATATCCGGGTTGAGGACCAGGTGGTATTTCGATGGTTCCGCTTCAAAAATGGCGCGGTTGTGCGCCCGGCCGTATCCCGCGTTTTCGCCGCCGAAATGGTAGGCAACCGGAAGGCCGTCAAAGGCGGAACGCAACGCGTCCTCCGGTGAGTTGTCCACGACGTAGAGCATCACGGAACCGTCCGTGTTCAGAAAACTGGAGGCTGCGTCCCTGACGACCGCGGGAGGATTCCTGTAAAGGACCATGGACGCGGTGCAGTCGCGCATCGGGATCCTTCTGTCTCGCTTCCCCGTCATGGCGCGATCCGTTTTCCATGCCGCCGCACGAAGGGAAATCCGGTCACGCCTGTCCCCGTTCCGTCATTCATGCGTGGTCAGATTCCAATGGATTGTCTGTCACGAGCCGTTCTCCGGCAAGTTGAACGGTCATCCACCGGCCCTGCGGGTCTTCAGGCGCCGCAGCAGACCGGGCCGCTCCAGCAGGCTCCAAACGTAAGCATCATCCACGGTTCTGCCGCTTTGTACCCGGTTCCGTTTTTGCAAGGCCCCGCTGAATCCCCTGAGGGCGTCCCGCTTCGCCCTCAGGTAATCCCCTCCCCGTCCGCACAGGACAAAATAGCCGAGAGCGGCGATGTTGTAAAGGAGATGGGGGAAGACGGTGCGAGGAATCAGCCGCGCGGGCATGTTCTGAATATAGACCCACTCCAGATTCCGATGGCCGTAGTAAACCGAGACGGGCGAGTCGTGCACGAGACTGGCGCTTCCCCGGTGGTAGACGACCGCTTCCGGAACATAAAGGCACTTGTACCCCCGCAACTGCGCCCGGAAACTCAGGTCAACGTCTTCGTAGAGGAGGAAAAAATCCTCGTCAAAGAATCCGATATCCTTCAGCATCGATGTCCGGTAAAGCGCCGCGCCGGCGCAGGCGCCGAAGACCCGCTCCCGGCGGCTGTAGCGGCCGGACGGTTCACCGCGGCCGCGCAGAAGCGCCGCGCCGGCCCTGCTGTACCCGTCACCGCAGCGGTCGATCACGTGCGGACGGTCGAAAGCGAGCATTCTGGAGGCGGCAAAGCCGGCCTCTTTCGCTTCGTCCAGGGCCTCGACCAGCGCCTTGAGCCAGCCGGGATCCGCTGTGGCATCGTTGTTGAGGAGCGCCGCATAAGGCGTCGTCACGTCGGCAAGGGCGCGATTGTTGGCGGCGGCAAAGCCCAGGTTTTCCTTCAGGGCGATCAGGCGAACCTCGGGGAAGCGGCCGGATACGAACGCCGGCGAATCATCGGTGGACCCGTTGTCGACCAGGGTGACCGAAAAGGACCGGTACGTCTGCGCTCTGAGGCTCTGGATGCAGTCCTCCAGGAATTCCTTTCCGTTCCAGTTGACGATGATGATGTGGACCTGTTCTGACATGGACAGAGGGATCAGGGCGTATCCGCCGTGACCTGCGTGTAGCGGCCCTCGCCGTTCCGGCCGGACCGCCCCGCCAGGCCGTGACCGATGCCCCGCATGGCCTGCATCAGGCTTTGCAGGCGCCGCTTCTCGTATAGAACGATCAGGATCAGCATCTTGATCAGAATCAGCCGGTTCCTGCGGCGCCAGGGGCGCTGGGATGTGCGATACTGGCGGTGCAGAAGGAGGGCGTTCCGGAACTGGTAGTAGCGCCGCAGGGGCGGATGGTGCGTGGGATGCACCGTCGTTCCCACGAGAACATTTTCCTCGAGCCTGCCCATCTGATGCAGAATTTCCGCGGAATGGACTTCGATGACCTGATAGCCCAGCGTCCTCAGGCGGAGGCAGTACTCGACATCGACATAGTCGATGAAGAGCCCTTCATGGAAATATCCGGCCACCTCAAAGGCTCTCGAGGAGAAGAGGCTGCCCGAGGTGATCACATAGTTCGCGTCCGTCCAGGAGGGGTCGGCCGCGGGGGAAGGTCGGAGCGTGCTTCCCACGAACACGGTGCGGGGTCCGGCAACCATCAGCCGCTCCGGGTCAGGGTGGCATTTCCAGGCCTTCTTCATCCTCTCCACCATGTCCGGCGCCGGCAGGCTGTCCTGGTCGAACGTGGCGATCCAGGAAAAGCGTTCACCGCCCTTCAGGGCCGCGTGGACCCCCTGGTTCAGGGCGGCGGCGACGCCGATGTTCTCGCGGTTGCGAATGCAGGTGATCCCCTCCCGAATGCCCAGCGCCATATCCAGATTCAGCGAGGATCTGCCCGAGGTTCCGTTGTCCACGACAACCACGCGGGAGACCTGTGTGGCGATCTTCTCCAGCCGCTCCGGAAATCCCGCGTCGGGGAAGAACGTGACCACGACGGCGCAGACGCGGTCGAGCGGTTCGTCAAAGGCGTGAGGTGTCGGTTCGGTCATGGATGGATCCATCGCGATGCAGTCCGCGGTCTTCGTTCAGCGGTCGGCCGGCCAGCGCGGAAACCGGCGGTACGATGCCAGGGAGATGGAGTAATCTTCCCGGTAGCGGGTCAGGTGCGGGCTGTAAAAGGGATCGTTTTTGAGCAGTTCGCCCCAGCGGGCCTCCATCAGGTCGATCTCGCCCCGAAAGCGGATCTGTTTTTCCACCGTGTCCTCCGGACCGCGGGTTTTCGATTCGTGATGGTACAGGACCGGATGGCTCAGGCAGAGGTTGTAATAGCCGGCCTTCAGCAGCCGGATGCAGAAATCGACATCGTTGAAGGCTACGGGCAGGGCCTCATCAAAACCGCCGGCATCATCGAATTTCGTCCTCTCCACCATCAGGCAGGCGCCGGTCACGGCGGCATAATTCGCCGTGATCCGCAGCCGGTCGAAGTACCCGGTCCGGTCGTTCGAAAGGTATTTGTGGCTGTGGCCGGCGACGCCGCCGATGCCCAGGACGACGCCGGCATGCTGAACGGTGTCGTCGGGATAGAGCAGCTTGACGCCGACGGCGCCCACCCGGGGGCGCATCGCCTGTGCGGCCATCTCGGCCAGCCAATCCCCGGAAACCACTTCGATGTCGTTGTTCAGAAGAAGGACCAGATCGCCCCGGGCCTTTCGAACACCCTCGTTGATCAGGGCGGGGAAATTGAAGGGGATCGGCATCGGCACGACGCGAAAACGCGCAGGTTCCCTTTCCTGCCAGCGTCGAAAGAGTTCGCGGGTTTCCGGTTCCCGGCTGTCGTTGTCGACGATGATCACCTCAAAGCGGTCGTAGGCGGTCCTTTCAAAGACGGAATGCAGGCAGGTTTCGAGAAGTGCGGACAGGTCCCGTGTGGGAATGACGATCGAAACCAGCGGCCGGCCCGGCAGCCGGTACCGCGCGCGGTAGCGGCCGGAAAGCCCCTCCACCGGCTCCGCCACGGCATCCTCCCCGCGACGCTCGAGCGCCTCCCGAACGGCCCGAAGGCCGGCATCCTGGGCGTATCCCTTTGAATCGAAGCTGGAGGCGCTCGATGCCGGGATGGAGCGCCAGTGGTAGAGCACCCGCGGGATGTGCCGGATCCTGTCCGTGCGCTCGGTCAGGCGAAGCACCAGGTCATAGTCCTGGCTTCCCTCGAACCCTTCCCGGAACCCGCCGATCTTCCGGACCAGTGCGGTCCGGTACACGCCCAGGTGGCAGGTGTACATGAGGGAGAGAAAGGTGTCGGGCGACCAGTCCGGCTTGAAAAAGGGGGAATGCCGCCGGCCCTGCGTGTCGATCTTGTCCTCATCGGTGTAGATCATGTCCGTTTCCGGATGGCGGCCGATGAGCGCGGCAATCTCGTAGAGGGCGTCGGGGGTCAGCTCGTCGTCATGATCCAGAAGGGCAACGTAATCCCCCGCCGCCAGGGAAAGGGCAGAATTGGAAGCTGCCGAGATGTGGCCGTTGGTCTCCCGGAAAACCAGGCGGACGCGCCCGTCCCCGTTTCGGTATTCCTCGAGTATGGAGCGGACATGGGGAAGCGTGGAGGCGTCGTCGGCAATGCAGAGTTCCCAGTGGGGGTAGATCTGGGACAGAACGGAATCCAGGCATTTCCTCAGCCAGGCTTCATCGGTGTTGTAGACGGGAAGGAGGACCGAGATCAACGGCGGCCGGGCCATCTTTTCCACCTGTGCGCGGATGCGGTCACGGTCCTCCGCCGTCAGGCGATGCCGCCTCTGCCAGATTTCGTAGAGCTCGCGGTCCGCAAGATGAAACCGCTCTTCAAAAGTGTACCAGAGCCCACTCCACCCTTCGCGGCGGATGATCTGCCGGACCTTGCGGGCGTGGCGCGGCAGCGCCTTCAGGAAGGAAGCGAAGCGGCGCAGACGTGCGATAAGGATTCGGGTCAGCGTCCGGAATTTCCTCAGGATCACGGACAGCGTGAGCTTTTCTTCTTTTTTATGCAAGGTCCTCGGACGGCTTTTCCGGGAAACGGGAAATTGCGCTCAAGGGAGGAGGGGAACCTTCTTCCATCCATCGCTCTGTGTGAATTCCCGCGCGGCGAAGCACCAGACGACCAGCTTTTTCGTTTTCCAGTAGTTCGGGTCGCGCTGGGACCGCCGCAGCAGGTTGACGCGGGCGGGCGTGGCGCCGGAGCCTCTCACGGCGGCCAGATCCACCGGAAACCCGAGTTCCGCGGCAAGCTGGTCGGGCAGGCCCGCATCGCGGGCCTGCATGTCGTCCCCGGCATGGAAAACGAGGTTATGGCTGTCGCCGACCAGAAGGACGGGGCTTTTCATGTCGACAGCGACCGGCTTGAGCGATCCGGCGCTGCCGATCCCGACTTGGCGGACCGCCAGCGTTTCCTGTGCCAGATTCTTGCCGCCCAGGGCCTTCCAGAGATCCCCGCTGATGGGAATGGACTTCCAGGCCGTCTGATAGGCGGTCTTCGGGACCGTCTTCAGCCAGGGCCTTCCCTGGATCTCCTCGCGGATCTTCTGTGCGGCCAGGACGCAGCCGTTGCCGGACCAGTGGGTGTCCTGCTTGCAGTAAGGGGCGCCTTGGACGTGAAAGCGGTTGGCCAGGAAGACGGGCGTCAGATCCAGGACGCGAATGCCGTTCTTCCTCAGGAGCTGGTAGAAGGCCTGCGCGTCCCGATCCAGCCGCGCCGGCGCATTCGCGCGGGAAGGGGAAAGCTGGTCGGACAGAAAGTCGGGGTAGATTACGCTTTTGGGGGGTACGGGCACCATCAGCAGCTCGATGCCCATCTTCTTGAGCTGCCGGTAGAAATCCAGAATGGCCGGAAGGGGGTCGGCATGCTCGGGCTTCGTCGCCCGGCTGACCTTCGCCGCCGCCTTTCCCCAGAACGGCCCCGCCGAGACGAAATGAAGCTCGGGGCCGAAGAAGATCCACCCCTCCTTTCCCGGTACGGCAATGGTCCCCTGCTGCTGCGCGGAGCGGGCCATCGACGCAAACTGGTCCGTGACCTTTCGGACGGTATCGGACTCGGCGGCGGTCGAAGTCATGGCGATCACGCAGAAGCCGACAGCCGCCAGGATGATTAAGATTCTGTTTCTGTTTAATTTCACTTGCACTTCTCCATTCTGAATTTCTTTTTTATTTCTGCAGGGGCTCGCCCCAGCAGGGTTCGACAAGCTGCAGCGCCTCGTCGTCCAGCTCGCTGCGGTTGATTCCCTCGTAGCGGCCGGCGACATCTGTCCAGGACGACAGCCGGAGCGCCACCATTTCGTCGGGACGGTAGCGCGCCGCCGCCGTCAGGGCATTGTCGGTCATGCTGCTCATATAGACCATCGCGTCCGTTTCCGTCAAGGGTCGGCCTTCCGCCGTCAATTCAGTTAGGTGGATCGCCATCACGTGATCCTTGTAGGGCACCGTGCCGGGCCGCGGAACGGAAGAGACCGCCTTGATCCTGCCGCGGATGATTCGTTCCGTCCCCGGCGGCAGCGTAAGATAATTCACCGGTTCGGGCGTTCCGATTTTCAGGTCGATCCGTTTCCAGTTTCCGACGGCGAGTTCCCGAATGGCGAACTGATAGATCACCAGGCGCTTCCCGGCCAGACGGTCCCGCCCCCTGGCCATTTCGCCGGCGAGGAACTCCCGGGTGGCAAAGGATCCGTTGTCGTTTCGCGTGATGCGATCCAGGGGTCGCTGCATGGCGAGGCTGAGATGTTCGATGAAGCCGGCCCCTTCGCCCCAGCCCATCGCCCCGAGAGAATAGATGTTGCTGAAACTGTCGCCCAGTACGAGCACGTCGGCGTTCGGATGGGGCTGCCAGGCCTCTCCGCCGTCGCCGGTTATCTTCCGGATCGTCACCTTCTCCGACGGAAAGATCCTCTGATTCACGGGCAGGCTCAGCATGACGGCCAGGTCGCCCAGATGTGTCACCTCGTCGCTTTCCCCACCGTATCCGGCTGGGGGCAGCGGCGGCAGGTCAACGTGTCGGTCGATGAACTCCTTCAGCCCGGCGGCTACTTTTTCCATGGCTTCGGGGCGCCAGTGGGTATCGCTGGCAAGGAACTGGGCCCGGCCGCTCTGCCGCTTCCATTCCATCAGCGCCGGCGCCGCGTCGAAGACCAGGACCCCCGCGCCCTCCATCTCCTCCTTGAAGCGGCGGTAGGAGGGGTTCTGCAGGGCTTCCGCCTGCCGGCCGTAGCGGCCGCTCAATTTTTCCGGATGGATCATGGCCTTGATGGGCGTCGGCATGACGATCAGGGCGATCCCCCTTCGGGAGAGCTGTTCATGAAGATGCAGGATCGCGGCCCGTGGGTCCGGCTCCGTCGGGGCGGCCCACTCGTCGCCCCCCGTCCCGCGCTTTCGAAGCTGGACCGGATCGAGAAAGGGCGGGCCGGCCAGGTAGTCGATGCCGGGGCGGTAAAAGAGCCAGGGCCGGCTGCCGCAGTAGGCCTTCTCGTTGCCTGCGCCCAGCCAGGCCGTCAGGGCATACTGAATCCGGGGACGCAGCCATTTTCCGATCGCAGACTGGTCATCCAGCGTTTCCTCGTACTTTTTCATCTCTTTCAGAAGGTTGCGGTTGACCGCAAAGATATTTTCGATCCACGCCGGCCCGGCCGTACCGGATGCCTTCATGGCCGCGGGCAGGAGCGAGAAGACATCCCAGGCCTGCGGCAGTGGGGAGCGGCGCTCCCCGGATAAGAAGCTCCGGAACTCCGATAGGTGCTGGACCGCGGGAACGGAGAGGATGACGATCAAAAACAGGGCGATGATGACCCGGGAAAGGGCCGGGGCGATCCGGGTGTGCCCCACCTCCCGTCTTGCCGTTTCCTCGCGCAGTTCCTGATGTTTCCAGTCGCTCATCGGCTTCGCTCAAAAAATGAAATAGATGAAAGGGTTGTAGGACTGTGTCATCAGAACGGCCAGTGACGTGAGGAGCGCGACGAAAATTGCGGCGGCCTTCCACCGGGGGATCGTCCGCGTCCAGTCCCAGGTCTGCGGGCATCCCCAGACGATGAGCGCCGCAACGGCAAAAGTACCCCAGTAGTAGGGCTGGTAGAGAATCCCGCCCAGAAGGCCTGCCCCTTCCTGAAGCGCCGAGAGACCGAACAGGCTGCCGAGATAGGCCATCGCCGCGGGCAGATCGGGCGCCCGGAAGAAAACCCAGGCGATCATCACGATGACGAATGTCATGGCGATCCGCAGGGGTCCGGGCATTCGGCGGTAAAAGGCATCCTTTCCCTGGGCGCGCTCCATCACCAGCATCCCGCCGTGGATCCCGCCCCAGATGACGAAATTCCAGGAGGCCCCGTGCCAGAGTCCTCCCAGCAGCATGACGACGGCCAGGTTGAAATAGGTGCGCCATCCCCCCTTCCGGTTTCCCCCGAGGGGCACGTAGAGGTAGTCCCGCAGCCAGGTGGACAGGGAGATGTGCCAGCGGCGCCAGAATTCCGTGATGGATTGCGACAGGTAGGGGGAGTCGAAGTTCTTCGGAAAGACGAAGCCCAGCATCAGCCCAAGGCCAATGGCCATGTCCGAATAGGCGCTGAAATCGAAATAGATCTGAAAGGCATAGGCGACCAGGCCGTACCAGGCATCCAGCACGCCTCGTGAGCCCGCGTCGAAGACCACGTCGGCGATCTTCCCGCACGGATTGGCCAGAAGCACCTTCTTGGCCAGGCCGAGGCTGATGAAGGCCACGCCGCGGGCAAATTTTTCCGGGGTGTGGGTCCGGTTGGCCATCTGGTCGGCAATCTCGCGGAAGCGAATGATCGGGCCGGCCACGAGCTGGGAGAAAAGCGAGATGTAGCAGGCGAAATCGACGATGTTGCGAAGGACCTTCGCCTGGCCGCGGTAAACGTCGATGGTGTAGCTCATCAGGTGAAAGGTGTAGAAACTGATGCCCAACGGCAGGGTGACGCGGATCGCCGTCTCCAGCTTCAGGTGGGAAAGCCCCAGCCACTGGATCAGGAGGTTGTAGTTGTCCATGGTGAAGTTGAAGTACTTGAAAAACCCCAGCATGGAGAGGCTGGTGACCGTAGAAATGAAAAGCCAGAATTTCTTACGGCGCAGGACGGCGTCGTCCGGCATCTGACCGGCGGGCAATGCCGGACCGGGACTCAGACGCTCGTCGGCGATCTTCAGTCCGCAGACATAGTTGATCAGGGTGGAGGTCAGCAGCAGGACGACGAACAGAGGGTTCGCCCACCCGTAGAACACGTAGCTCAGCAGCGTCAGCGCAAGGTGGCGGCCGCGTCGCGGAAGCCCGTAGTAGACCGCAAGGGCCAGCGGGAGGAAATAGAAGAAGAAAATCTGTGAGCTGAATACCATGGGCTTGTCGCCGATAAAAAAAGCGGGATGACCATTCCGCCGCCGTTGCCGCCGCCGGTCGTCATTTCCCGTTAAACATCAAAGCCGGAATTGAATTTCGGGGTGAACGATTGAAAGCTGAAGGCGTCCGTTTAAAAGGGATCAGCTGCGCAATTCATAGTAAAGCGGCAGTCGGAACTCGTCGCTGTCCATGATCAGGCGCTCCCCTTCCAGCTCAGGGTGATCGTCGTAGCGTTCCAGGACCATACGGTAGATTTTTCCCTTCTGCCGGATCGCTTCCTGAAGGACGATTGCATCCTCGATCACCCAATGGGCGGCCATGAGCTTCCTGCGGCCGTAGGAGCCGGAGACAACCCGCACCACTTCGTAGCCGTTCACCAGCAGGGCCCGCCGGTAGGGGGCGATATCCTGCGGCGAAGGAATCACGGAGGGTTCGGTCAGGCGGGCTTCGACCACCAGACGCTTCGGCGTTTTTCCGGTGGCCGGCTTTTTGGACGGGGCCGCTCGGGCTTTCCGGGCCTCTCCGCCCGGCGCAAGACCCGCGGCGGTGCTCTTTTTCCCCGTTGTTTCAGCGCCGGAAGCTTTCACGGCAGCCGGCTTGGCGCTCTGGAAAGGTGCGACCCAGACATCTGGAAAGAAGTCCGCCCGGTCGTTTCGGGTGATCTGCCGCCAGGCCTCGATCTTTGTGAGACCCGGGTTGAATCTGCCGATGAATATTTCAATGTTCCGGCCGCCCCCGCTGATCTTGTTGCCGCCAAAACCGGTTTTGTAGGGACCGGTCATGGCCATGATCCGAGACTGGTTGCTCCAGCGGGGATGGTAGACCTCGAAGCCGTCGATCCCTGGCGCCCCGTTTATGTTGACCTGCCATTTGTGCTCGTTTTCGGGATTGATGATCGTCAGGTTCCGGTGGGCGCCGTCGAAGATCCAGAGATGGCTTCTTCCCCTTTCGGGACTCATCGCCGACCAGCAGCCCTTCGCATAGATCTTCATCGCCCGGTTGGGCAGTTGGGCGATGCCGCCGGAAGGCCAGGGGAAGAGGCCCCCCGCCATCCGGCCGTCCGCCGAGACCTGAAAACTGTGCACGCTCACCGGCGTCTTGTTCCAGATCAGCTCCGGCGTTCCCGGACCGTCCAGCAGCGTCCGGTAGACCGCCGGGCAGTGTTCGCTGCCGTCCTTTCCCTCCATCGCGCCGTAGTAGAGCCACTCCCGGCCGTCGGCGGGATTCCGCCAGAGCGCCAGCGCGAATCCCTCCAGCACCTCCCGCTGTCCCGTGCCGTCCCAGTTCACCACGAAAACCTTCTTCCGCGCCCGGTCCGAATACACCACCCGGTCCCCCCTGGGCGTGATCAGGGGCTTCGAGTAATTCCCCGGCGTTCCCAGAATTGCCCGTTCGCCCTGGCCGTCGGACGTGTCCAGCCCCATGAGCCGCAGGCTTCCGCCCTGGGCGAAGACGTCCCGATTGTCCCCCATGTCCTGAACCCAGGCCACGCGCATGCGGGCAACGACGGACCATTCGGAAGTGACCGCGTTTTTGGCCGCGGGGGACGGATTGGCCCAGACCGGCACCGGGAGAGTCATCAGAGCAAGGGCGATCATGAAAAATAAACGCATCTGCCAAAATACCCCATGTCGGAATACTGCCGGGCGGCAATTGGAACCGCGGTCCGGCCTTCCGGTCTTTGCGATCATTCCCTGTCCCGATCCTTTCGGCTGCATCGCCCGCAACTTCAAATCAGCGTGTCAGCGCGCCGCGGAAGGTGTTCGCGATGATCTGGTGGCCAGCGCTGTTGGGGTGGATCCCGTCATCCAGAATGAGGCTCTGGTTCCACCCGAAGGATGCCTCGAGATCGGCGCAGGCGATTCCCTCCGAGGCCGCCAGTGAGCGAATCTGCTGGTTCAGTGTGATGAGACTGGGCTTCCTCCAGGCCCATTCCCCGAATACGGGTGTCAGCGTGGCCACGACCGGTTTGGTTCCGTTCGCCTTGGCCTGCTGAATGATGGAGCGCAGATTGCCGATGGTCCAACTGGCGGGATAGAAACCATCGTCGTTGTTTCCGTAGAAGATGGTGATGTATTTGGGATTGTACTGGGCCAGCACGCTGTCGATGATGTTGGCGCCGTAGGAACTCAGGACCCCGGAGACGCCTCTGTTGTAAACCGTTTTGCCCCAGGATCCAGACAACAGGGGCACATAGGACAGGGAGTAGTTGACGCCGTAACCCGCAGTGATGCTGTCTCCCATCGCAACGCAGACATCCTGCAGCTTCGTGTTGATGGGAGTTGTCGCGGACACCCGCTCTGATGGCGAGCTTTCGCCGTGGTTGTTGACCGCTGTGATCACGTAATAATACGTTGTGCCCCAGGCCAGTTCTGCATGGGTATAGGAGCTGCCTGCAACGTTGGCGATCAAGGTCCCGGTCTTTCTGGACACATCGGCTGATCTTGACCAGTAGATGTTGTAGGCCGTGACGTTCTCGACGGGGATCCAGGAAAGCGTCACCTTTCGCTCGCCCGCTGTGGCCGAGAGTCCGGTTGGGGGCGAGGGGGCGTCTCCCTGATTGGGCACGGAGGACGCCTCTTCCGATTCCACGCTTTCTCCATAGCGGTTCACCGCCGTCACCACGTAATAGTAGTCCGCCCCGTTGGTCAGGTCTTCGTGGGTAAAGGGAGAAGCAACGTTCTCGATCTTGTTTCCGGTCGCCTTCGTGACACCGGCGGATGTCGCCCAATAGAGGTTGTACGATGTGTTGGATTCAACCCCTTCCCAGCGGATGATGACGATCATGTGCCCCGCCAGGGTCGCGACGTTATGTGGCGGCAACGGCGGGTTGGAGGAAGAGGGCATGACCGACACTTCCTTGGATTCGGTGCTCTCTCCATATTCGTTTGCCGCAGTGACGACGTAGTAATAAGTGGTGCTGTTGGTCAGCCCGGTATGGTAATATGGGCTGGTGACGGTGGGTATTTTCGTTCCGTTCTGCCGGGTGACGCCGCTTGTCGTCGACCAGTAGACATTGTAGGACGTCGCCCCGCTGACGGTCCCCCATTTCAGCATGACCTGTGTGTTCCCGCCGGCCGCCGTGACGCCTTCAGGCGCCGCCGAGATATCGGTCGCGATGGTTTCTCCGCCGCCGCCACCGCCGCCGCCACCGCCGCCGCAGGACAGAACCAGAAGGGAGATCATCAGAAAGATCAGGCAACATTTTCTGCTCATATTGAACCTCATCGTCGAGTTAATCATGTTCCCGCTAAAGTTTACTTCTTCAGCTCGAAATCGGTCGCCCTGTATAACACATGCTTAACGGTTTGCAAGGGCCGAATTGATGTTTTTGCGGCTCCCGTGAATGATCGGGAATAAGCCAATCATATCAAAAAAATCCTTCAGGATTACAAATTCCTGGAAGTGGTAAGATTGTTTTGATTGGTTCTCCCGGCCCCCTGCTTTCGAAGGGTGTTCAGTTCATATAACGCGCACATGCGGAATGGGCACGATAAAACGCCCGCCCCATTCCCGAATGTGGCCCATCTGTTCCATGATTTCCTCTTTGATGTTCCAGGGCAGGATCAGGACATACTCCGGCCGGTCCTCCCGAATCCGGTCCGGGTGCCGGATCGGGATGCGGCTTCCGGGCAGGTAGCAGTTCTGCTTGTGGGGGCTCCGATCCACCGTGTAGTCCAGGAAATCCGTGCGGATCCCGCAGTAATTCAAGAGCGTGTTCCCCTTGGCCGGCGCACCGTAGCCGACGATCCGCTTTCCCTCGTTCTTGAGGCCGATGAGGAGCTGCAGGAGGTTTCGTTTCACCGCCTGAACCTCATTCTGAAACCCCAGGTAGTGTTCGATGGCTCCGTAACCCCGGTTTTCCTCGCTCGCCTTCAACTTGGCGACACGGGGGGATATGGATTTGCCCGAATCCTCGGCATGGGCGGCAAAGATCCGGAGGGAGCCGCCGTGGGTCGGAAGCTCCTCCACGTCGAAAATGATCAGTCCATGCTCCCGGAAGATCCGCTCCACGGCCAGGAACGAGAAATAGGAGAAGTGCTCATGATAGATCGTGTCGAACTGGGTTTCTTCCATCAATCTGGCCAAGTGAGGGAATTCCATCGTAATCAGACCGCCCGGCTTCAGGGCTGTCTTCAATCCTTTGACGAAATCGTTCAGGTTGGGGTTGTGGGCGAGGACGTTGTTCCCAATGATCAGGTCGGCCTGCCTTCCGGCCCGGCGCATGCCCTCCGCGTAAACCTGATCGAAAAAAGTGATTTCCGTGGGGATGCCTTTGTCCCGGGCCACATGGGCCGTGTTGGCGGCCGGTTCGATGCCAAGGACGGGAACGCGATGCCTGCCGAAATACTGGAGCAGATAGCCGTCGTTACTCGCGATTTCAACGACGAATTTGTTTTCGTTCAGGCCGAACCGCTCCACCACCATATCGACGTAGTTTTCACAGTGCTTCAGCCAACTGTCCGAGTAGGATGAAAAATAGGCGTACCCCTCGTGGAAAATGTCCTGCGCCTTTTCGAATTCCTCCAGTTGCACCAGCAGGCAGTTGTGGCAGACATACACATCGAGGGGATAGTAGGGCTCCATCTTGTGGAGGTCTTCTCCGCTTAGGTAGGAATTGGAAAGCGGCGAGGCGCCGAGGGACAGGAAAAGATGCCGCAGCGGCGTGTTGCAGAATCGACATTCCATGGTTTTTTGTCTCCCTGTTTTCAGAACAATGGGGCCTTATACATGAGGCAAGACCAGTTCCGCAACCATTTTTGCGATGGCCAGGGAAGCGGTCAGGCCCGGCGACTCGATGCCAATGAGATTGACGAGCCCCGGCAGCCCTCTGTCCGATTCTTCGCGGATCACGAAGTCACGGGTTTTCTCTCCCGGACCCTGCAGCTTGGGCCGAATGCCGGCCATGTCGGGCGTCAGGGCGCTACGCTCCAGACCCGGAATGATCTTGGATGCGCCTGCAAAGAACAGATCTTTCTTCTCCTCCTCGACCCGGTAGTCGATTTCGTCGACATATTCCACGTCCGGGCCGAAGCGAAGGCGCATGCCCATATCCAGCGTGGCATGAACGCCGAGCCCGGCCAGTTCTTCGTGGGGGACGGGATAGACGAGCATCTTCACCGGTGAGGGTTTCTGATAAGAGAAATAGGAGCCCTTGCACGGCTTGATCCGATATGCCAGTTTCTCCACGTCGAGCCCTGCCATTCCGGCCACCCGGTCCGATTGAAGCCCCGCCGCGTTGATGACGACACGCGACTGGAAGCGGTACCGGCCTTCCTTCACGCCGGCCACGAAATGGTCATTTTCCCGGGAAAGCCGATCCAGTTCGCTGTTGAACGCAAAGGTTACGCCCCGGTCCGTGGCGGATTTGTACAGGCATGTCATCAGCGCATGGGAGTCCACGATCCCCGTCCGCGGCGAATACACGGCCGCAATGCCGTTCGTGTGGGGCTCGATGCGCCTCAGGTCAACGGCGTCCAGCATGGCGAGGTCCGGGACATCATTGGCGGCGCCTCTTCGGAAGACATCATCCAGCGTCGCCAATTCTTCAGGGGATGTGGCGATGATCACCTTGCCCAGCTTCAGGTGGGGAATGCGGAAGGTTTCACAGAAAGCGTAGAGCCGCTCCGCCCCTTCCCGGCACAGAAGGCTCTTCAGAGAGCCCTTCGGATAATAGATGCCGGCGTGGATCACCTCGCTGTTGCGGCTGCTCGTCTCCCGGCCGAAGCGATCGTGCTTTTCGAGGACGACGACATCCCGGCATTTCAAGGACAGCTCCGCCGCGACCGCCAGGCCCACGACGCCGGCGCCGATGATCGTAATGGCCGCTTTATCCATGCCGAATCAGCCGAATCAAAGGTGCCCCGCCGTCTCAAGAATGGTTGCGGAACGTCCAACGCAGCTGCTCGTCCAGGCAGCCCCGTTCTCTCAGGGAATCGATGATCTTCAGCCTCATGAAGTTCGTGTTCCGGAAGTTCTGCTCCCGGAAAGTCATGGCCTCCAGCCCGTCCCTCAACTCCCGAATGGTTGTGTCCAGATCGAACAGCGGCTGGTGATCCGGCGCCAGCGACCGGAACAGGCCGAAATTGACCCGATAGGAACGCTTGTCCGGCTGGGCGTTCTTGTTGATGGAAACCTCTGTGCCGGGGATGATCATTGCAACGGCCTCTGCCAGATCCCGCACCTGGTAGTTCCATTCATTCGCCCCGACATTGACCACGAGAAAGGGCCCTCCCGCGGCGAGCGGTCGCTCCAGCCCCCAGTCGATCGCCCTGGCCATGTCCTTGATGTGAATCAGCGGGCGCCATGGCGTCCCGTCGCTCAGAATGGTGATCTTGCCGGACGCGACGGCGGAAGCCACAAAATCGTTCAGAACGAGATCCAACCGCAACCGTTCACTCATTCCGCAGGCCGTTGAAAACCTCAGGCAGGTGACCCGGAACGCTTCGCTCGCCAGCGGTTTCAGTTCCTGCTCCGTGAAGACCTTGGAACGGGCGTAGGCCGTCAGGGGGTTCAGGGGCGAGCCTTCCGTCATGGCGCGCTCCTCGGCAAAGCCGTAGGTGCTGCAACTGGATGCAAAGACGAAGGACCTGACGCCGGCCGACTTTGCCCGGGCCGCCAGGGCCACCGCCGAACGGTAATTGATGTCGAGGGTCACCGCCTCGTACTTGTTTCCCATGGGGTCATTGGAAATCGCCGCCAGATAGACGATGCCGTCAACGCCGTGCAGGATCTCTTCCGGAAAGCTTCGGACGTCACCAAAGTACTGTGTGTCCAAATTACATTCCGGGAGGTGATCCGCGCGGGTCAATTGGCCGGCGAAGTACCCCATATCATAGCCGATGAGCGTCGCGTCAGGATGGCTCTCCCGAAGGCGCTTTACCACGGAGGGCCCGATATAGCCCATGTTGCCAGTAATCAGAAGTTTCATGACGATCCTCATTCATCTCAATGCATCCGGACCTTTGAGCGGGCCGAAATTCCGTGGCCCGGCCAGCCACATGCGAAGCAATGTGTAAGAAATCATCTCAGTCCGGATCCATACAGTTTGTGGGTGTTTTCAGGTGGTTTGAACCGAGACCAATGAGGGTGGAGCACGGTCAAGAAGGGAAATCAAGCAAATGAGGGGTGCCTGAAAGTCGATTTCTTCGCGGTTGACGGATGCGTATGAATGTTGCCGGACACCAACGGCGTCTCCGCCTTGGGTTCGATCAAAGATAGGTTTGAAGCAGATATGAATGCCTTTATTGTCAACTTCCATACCTTCAAGGACGGCAACGCTGATATTCAATGGCTTCCATGGTTCCGAAATATCGTACAACCCGGACAACAGGAATGAAACCGTGAGGAAAAGGCAGAGGATTGCTTTTTTTGAGATGACGCGTTTCTGTCTGGTCATAATTCCGAAGGGCATGCCGCCAAAGCATTGCGAACGCCGCGAATTATAGGGCAGATGGCTTCAGGTGTCAATGAATTAAAGGGGATACAATCCTTCTTGGGTGATTCAATTTTGAAAGATCCAAGATTCCGAAACCTCAGATCTCGTCGGTCATTCAGGAAATTCAACGAGCCTTTCCGCCACGGTTCATGTCCAATGATTCGTTCGATTCACTTTGCCGATGTACGGCAGATGCCTTCAGCAGCCCTTCCGGTGAACCGATGTCCAGGTATCCATGCCGACGAAAGAAGATGCTCTGCGTCTTAATCCCCTCGCGGACGCCGGCCTGGATGACGTGCCCCACCGTCAACTCTTCGGGCAGTTGCGTACCGGGCAGTTGCGCGGAAGTCCGGGGCACGGCGAGATAGTCGTGGAGAAAGTCGGTGAAGGTCGCTGTCCATACGGCAAACATCCATCCCAGCTTCAGATTTCTCTCGCACGGTTTGGGTATGACCTCGCGCACCCGGCCGTCGCGGTCGACGGCGACCATGTCCGAAAATCCGGCCTGGTGGATCCGGTAAAGGCCCAGCACGAGGTCGGCCTTCGTTTCCGACTGCCGGTTCAGGGCCTTCCGGAACGCGTCGGCCGGGCCCAGCAGGATGTCCGGGAATCCCAGTGCCACCCGCTTGCCCTTCACGAAAGGGTATGCCTGGTCAAGCGTGTAGGGAGGGCCGTAGGGCAGCGCGGCAATCAGGTAACCCAGATCCATGCCGAAGGAGGCGCCGTCGCCGTAATAGTCCGGAATGTCCCACTTGCCCCTGCGCAGGATGAAGAATGCCTTCCGCACGCCGCCGCGGCGAAAAAGATCCAGAAGGTAA
This sequence comes from Syntrophales bacterium, assembly GCA_034678725.1. GTDB lineage: Bacteria > Desulfobacterota > Syntrophia > Syntrophales > Fen-1087 > JAXDBM01. Next base: position 46,639 of record JAXDBM010000033.1, read on the forward strand.
TGTGAGACCACTTTGGGATGCAGCAGGCCGATTTCATTTTTTTGGAGACCCACCGGAAGGATCTCCTTGCTGCAGGGCAGGGGTGCGATTCGCGTGGCATAACCACCGCAGGGAATGAGACCGATGACTTCGCTGTCCGGCATGATGGCAAAAGATTGATCAGGAGTTACGGGATCGGAGGCGTTTCCGGACCTGAGCCGTTCTATTCCGCTGTCATCCACGAAGGGTTCTCGGAGGGTTTGATGTCCTGTTCGCCCAGGTGCTGCGTGCGGACGCCGATGCGCCGGCCTTCGTGCAGGAAATAGGCGGTCTGCTGAAGCCCTTCGTTCCCCCTGTGAAGAAGCTCGATCAGCTCCTTCGCGTTGCGTGGGGCTTTGAGGTCGATGCATTCGGAATTCCGCCCGATGCTCCCGTCGGGGTGGTCTGCGACGAATTCCACGCGCACGTAAACGCGCTGTCCGTCCGCGACGAAGTAGGCCGCCGGGTAGGGGGGATAGGTCCTCGCGCGAAGTAGATTCAGGAGTTCCCCCGCGGGATATTCTTTATCCAGATCGATGTGGTCAAGCGTCGCCAGCACGCCGCGCCGGTGTTCCGTGGCCTTCGAATGGTCCTGGGGTATGCGCGCGTATTTCCCTTCACGAATGAGCGGCCAGGTTTCCTTGAAGAAATCCACCATGCCGCAGGTGATCTTCTCATGGAGCGATCCCCCCGTATCGGTCGGTTCGACGGGGATCCGGCGCTGGGTGATCAGATCGCCGGTATCGACGCCCGGGTCGATGAAATGGATGGTCATGCCCGCAGGCGATCCGTCAAGGATCGGCCATACATTCGTGTACCAGCCCCGGTTCCAGGGCAGGTAGGCCGTGTGGAGGTTGATGCACCCCACTTTGAACACCTGCAGCAGGTCCGGCTTCAGGATGTATCCGAACCATCCCGATATCCCGATGTCCGGCTCCAGTTCCTTGAACCGGGCCACCGTCTCCGGGTTTCTCAGCTCCGGGGCGCGCCAGACACGGTCTGCCGGCATGTCCAGTGCGTCGAGGATCTGCCGCGCGAAACGCTCGTCGCTCTCCGGCTGAACCACCAGAGCCACGATATCCTCATTGCGCTCACGGAGCCATTGTGCGACTTTCCATCCGCCCCAGTTGTTGAGAAAAAGAATGATTCGCATGATCCTTCTCTTTTTTTCCGTCGATGTCAGGTCTTTCGCCGCGAACGGCTTTTTTTGAGCTCTTTTGTGGCCGGCGTGACTGGTGTCAAGTCGATTTCCGGGTGGGGAGAAACGCCCCGGACCGCCTGAAAATAGCCCGTCTGCAATTCTTTGAGAAGCGGTGAATTCTCCGGGAGCGGGCGCCCTTCGATCATTTTGACCGGCACCACTTCGGCCAGCGTGCCGCAGATCGCCAGCTCATCGGCGACCACCAATTCGGTGCGGTCGATCGGTCGCCTTTCGAAAGGGATTCCCTTCGTGCGGGCGAGCGCTTCGATGGCCTGCACCGTGATGCTCTCGAGGGCGCCTTCGGTCGCAGGCGGCGTGCAGACCGTTCCTTCCCGCACCATGAGGATGCACGATCCGGTGGCTTCGGCCACGCGGCCCGACTGGTTCAGCAGCACCATGTCCTCGCATCCGATCGCCCGACCCTCGATCCGGGCCAGGCGGGCCACCTGATAGTTGCTGCCGGTCTTGATGCGGGCCGGCAGCGAGACATCGGGGCTCCTCCGCCAGGTGCTTACGCCCAGGCTGATCGGTTTGGGCAGGGCCGTTTCCGCTTGGTAGGCCGTAATCACCAGTTCCGCCTTCGTGCCCTCGCCCCAATGGCCCTGAGTCGCAAATAGCGTGGTCCGGAGCCACATTTCCTTGTCGGGCTGGACCAGGGCTTCGGCCAGTTCGCGAATGCATCGGGTGAACTTCTCGTAGCTGTGTTCAAAGGGGATGTAAAGCAGGCGGGCGGAGCGCTGCAGGCGTTCGTAATGGTGTCGCAGCATGACGATGGCCAGGGACCCGTCCGGCTGGCGGTAGGCCTTGACACCCTCGAAGACGTTGAGGCCCCGTATGGCGGCCTCGCATCCGACATGCAGGGTGGCTTCGTCCCAGAGGCGAAGCCGGCCGTTCATGTGCACAAACTTGGGTTTCTGGAGTTTCATGATCTCAATCCTGTCAAGTGTATGATTTCATTTCGGTTCCGAAACGATTGCCGTGCGGTTTTTCATCCGTTTCGACGGATGGCCGAAAGCTTTCGGTCGGGCGAGACATACGGGAGGCGGTTGCATTTGTCAAGCGGGAACTCGAACCCGCCTTCTTCACGCTTCGGTTGGTGCATGACGCAACGGGTGCTTTTCCGTCGATCCTTCCGCCGCGGGTGTCACGCCCCCGGGATATATTCATAATCCTTGATGAAAGATTCCTGCTTCAGGACATGTTTGAAGACCAGGTAGGTCAGGGGCCGGCTCCAGAGGATGCTCGCCCGCAGTGCGGTGAAGCGGGGATCCAGCAGGATGGAGCGGTAGACGTCCTTCTCGTTTGCCTTCAGATAGTTCATGATGGCTTGTTCATTGGGTCTGTTGTTCATCAGGAGGGCCCGGACGATGATCTGGACGAAGTACCGTTTCAGCATCCGCCGCCGCCATCGTTGCAGCGTTTCCGGCGGGAATGCCCCAATCGAGAGGGCGTACCGGTAGGGGGAATCGATGTAGGCGACGTTCTGAAGGTCCAGGTCCAGGTCCTGCTTGAATGTCGCGCTCGAGCCATGCCGACGCCAGACGCCGACGAACCGGTTGATGAAGCCAACCTTCCGGCCAATGATGAGCTTCAGAAGGTTTTCCCAGTCGGTGCTCCTTATGTTGTAGTCGTAGAAGCCGACCTCCATGGCCCGCTTCCGGTCGTGCACGACGCTCAGGGATGTCAGCGAGTAGCCTTTATGGTAGTTCAGGAAGAGCCAGTTGCCGTCCATGACAGCCGGCAGGTCGCTGTTGACCTTGTCCGAAACGAGAGTGTGATCGCGCTCGTAGAAGGATCTCGTCCTGCCGAAGACCATGATCAGGCCATGGCGCTCGATCATATCGACCGCTTCCGAGATGTAATGCGGGTCGGTCAGGTAGTCATCGCCGTCCAGATGTTGTGCCAGTTCTCCCGTCGAGTGTTCGTAGAGGGCCTTCTTGAAGTTTCCGATCATCCCCAGGTTTACGGGATTCCGGTGATACCGCACCCGGGGGTCAGACAGGTACGGCTGGACGACCTCCGTCGTGTTGTCCGTGGAGGCGTTGTCGCTGACGATCACTTCCAGATTCGGATAATCCTGGGCAAGGACGGAGTCCAAAGCCTGTCGAATGAAATGCGCCTGGTTGTAGGCCGGGATGGCGACGCTGACTTTCTTCATGATATTCTTAATATTTGTGCGGATGGATTGGCTTCAACGGTCATGGTTCTGTTCCGGTTTCGGGTGTGCCTACTATGGATGGTCCGGTTTGTCAAGCACAACGCTTCCCACGGCACGCTTTTGAAATCGTTGCATAATATGCGAAAGGCAGATGCAGGGGGTGGAGCGGATGGAACCCTGACGTCAATCGAACGGGGCCTGATCCTGACGGTCCGGGATATAACGGTTGTAGAGCGGGTGGTCAAAAACATGCAGCGCATACATCGCCTGGCACCATCTGCTTTTGATGATGCGATACTGGGCTAGACCATGGATCAATGCGATTTTCCGATCCATGTGCTGTTCATTGAATTCCCGAATCGCTAAAAGTTCGCCCGTATATTCATTGTACAGTTCTTCCCGGCTGCCCATCGTATCATCGAAATAGCAATAGACCCTCGGAAGAAGCCGGCCATGGCCCGATGAGAGGATTTTCATCGCATGAACCGTGGAGCTGTAGAAATCCAGATCAAAGGCCGCAAATCCGACGGGAGCAATGTCGGTCCGCATGAACTCCGGGACCGTAGTGCCCACGTCGCCCAGAATCAGCCGGGTCGACTTTTTCAGCTTCGCCCGCAGGCTTTCGCTATCCATTTTATAGAAGCCGCCTTTGAACAGGTAAGGCAAATCCCGGTAATCCGAAGGTGCGGGCAGGCCGGTCCCCATGTCAAAGCCATAGACATCGAAGCCCACACCGGTGATCTTCGTGACCTCTTCCGCGATCTTTTCCATTTCGAGCAGGCCGTTTCCGGCGGCGACGCCGAATTCGATCGCTGCGAGATGTTTTATGCCGAGGCTTCTTGCCTGCTTTGCGGCATGGAACATCGCGTAGCCGTAATTCGGACGCATCAAGCCGTCCAGGGCAAGCCTGAACTCAAAAGTCCCGATGGGAACCCTTCTCAGAAGGTTGCTGATCGCCACCGCCGGGTTGAACAATCCGGCAAGCACCATCTCCGTTTTTTTCATCGCACTACCAAAATTTTCTTAGTAGGATGCTGTTTCGAGTAAATCAGAATAGGGTCTCATAATCCAGCTGCGAAGCGGCTCTGAACGGATCACGTGTCCGTATCGACAATCATGATCTCGGCCCGGGACACCCGGTTGTAGCGTCTGAGCCTGCCGACGTATTTGCAGAATTCCTTCAACAGGGACTTTTCCGTTTCGTCCGCGGAAGCCATGTTCTCAATCACTTCAAGGATGGCCACTTCCAGCGATTCGAGCGAGGTCCCGGAAGGAATAGCGATCAGATTCCGCCCCGGCGCAATTTCGACCAGACGGATCCATGGGATCCTGGACAGCAATGTATCGGATCCCACGATGAGGACCGAATTGTGCGGCGCCACCTTGACGACTTCAAAGGAACTACCCCTGGGATAAGCCTTTTGCGTAGCGATGTCGGTTACTTTCGCAATGGCCCGGGTCAAATCCTGATCCAAGGTTTCCAGCAATTGCACGGTTTTCTCCGGCAGCGTCAATGTAATGACTCTGTTATCCTCCGATGCTTGCGCTTTCTTGTCACTGTTGTGCATTTTTTCGTTGTCCATTTCGATGCCCTTTCCTCAACCGGATTAAAGCTGCCGGACCAGTGTTCGCTGAATCCGGTCGCTCGGTTGCGGACAGGCCCACCGGATCTGAAGCTTGTGCGCATCTTCCGTGAAAGTTCTGAGCTGGTCCGTGCTGAACGCATGCATATCGGCGCTTTCACCCTGCCGATCCCATTCCTTGTACCATTCGACCGTTTTGGCCAGCACCTCGGGGAGGGCGTAGACGGGATGCCAATCGAGCCGGACAGCGGCTTTTTCCCAGCTAAGGGTCAACCAGTGCGCCTCGTGCGGTTCATCGCCCCTGCTCATATCGCGCCACTCTCCGGAGCCCCAGAGCTGGATGACTTTTTTGACAATGTTTTGAACGCTGTCGCTCGCCAGGTCGATCGGGCCGAAATTCCAGGGCTCCGCAAACTTTGCGCCGTCAAGAAGGAGCCTGACGCCCAGCCACATATACCCGCTCAAAGGGGAAAAGACGCACTGCCACGGCCGGGTCGCTCTGGGGCTGCGAATGTCTATGGATCTGCCCTCCGTCAAGGCTCGGATGGCATCCGGCAGCAGACGGTCTCTCGCCCAATCGCCGCCTCCCACCACGTTTCCCGCTCTGACCGAAGCGACGGCCACCGCATTTTCGCCGCGATCTCCCCAGGGAAAGAAGGCGTCGCGATAAGCCTCGATAGCGATTTCAGCCATTGCCTTGCTGGCACTGTATGGATCTCCGCCGCCGAGCGCGTCGTTCTCCCGGTATCCCCAGATCCACTCGTTGTTCCGGTAGCATTTGTCGCTGGTGATGAAAACGGCCGCTTTGACCGCAGTGGTCATCCGGATCGCCTCCAGCATGTTGATCGTTCCCCAGGAATTGATGATGAATGTGTCCCGGGGATTCTCGTAGGACTCCCGCACGATCGGCTGCGCGGCCATGTGAAAGACGATTTTGGGTTGAAATTCTTTCAAGACGCTTACGAGTTTATCCAGGTCCCGAATGTCTGCCCGAATGTCCACCATGCGGTCCTTCATCCCGGACATGTCGAAGTGATTCGGCCGGGTCGGCGGATCGAGGCTGTAGCCGATTACGCGGGCGCCCAGAAGATGCAGCCACATGCTGAGCCAGGTTCCCTTGAAACCCGTGTGCCCCGTTACGAGGACCGGCATGTCCTTGTAGATGCCGGCAAATGTTTCCTGAATGTCCATGCGATCATCCTTTCGTTCCAGCGGAGCCGATCATTAAAAAATCGGCCACACTGTATGGTCTTTTCAGCCGCTTGTCAAACTTTCAAAGGATTGGAAAATGCTTTTATTTTGAGGCAATGTTGAATACCGGCAATTTTCCCTGCCGTCAGGACAACTGCCCCTGCACGGGAAACGGGACCGTATCGGTTGCGTCGTAGGGGTCCGGCAAGAGCTCCAGGGCCTGGGCGTAGCCCTTTGAACGGTAGCTGTGGGCAACGCCTGGGGCCAGTGTGATGCGGTCTCCGTCCCGGACGATCAGGATCGCCCGTTCCGACGTTTCCCTGTCCACAGCGGTGACCTCGATCTCGCCGGTCAGCACGTAGCAGACCTCGGTCTTGATCCTGTGGTAGTGGCTGCCCCTCGTCTGTCCGCTCCGGGGCGAATCGAGGTCCCAGTAGACCAGATGCCGAACGGCGGCGGTTCCGTTGACGATCTGGGCCAGCTCGCCCTTGGGCGAAAATACCCGCCGCTCGGCCTCGTCCGGTCCGCCGATGGGGAGCGAAACGATTCGGATCTTGTCCTTCAGCATACCGGCTCCTGTTGAACGTTGACAAGCGTGGCTCCCGCGAGCGATCTCATTGGCTGATCCACACATCCGGGAAAAAGTCCGCGCGGCCGTTTCGAGTGATCTGCTGCCAGGCTTCGACGGTCCTGTAATTGGCGTCGAAGCGGCCGATGTAGACTTCCACCTCGGCTCCCCCTCCGGTTATGCGGTTCGATTTCGTCCCGACCTTGTAGGGCCCGGTCATGGCCATGATCCGCGGATGGCTGCCCCAGCGGGGATGATAGACCTCGTAGCCTCCGATGCCCGGCGCCAGGCTGACATTGATCGTGCGCTCCTGGCCCCCCGTGGCGTTCGTGATGCGCAGGGTGCGGTGGTCCTCGCCGAAAATCCAGAACGTGTAGGTGTTGTCCTGAGAAAGCCCCGTCCAGCATCCGCTTCCCAGCTTTGTCCAGGACTGGTTCGGCAGTTGGGCGATGCCGCCGGCGGGCCAGGGGAAAAGACCTCCCGCCATGCGGCCATCCGCGGAAACCTGAAAACTGTGCACGCTCACGGGGGTTTTGTTCCAGATCAACTCCGGCGTCCCGGGACTGTCCAGCAGCGTCCGGTAAACCGCCGAACAGTATTCGTCTCCGTTATTCCCCTCCATTGCGCCGTAGTAGAGCCACTCCCGGCCGTCGGCGGGATTCCGCCAGAGTGCCAGTGCAAATCCCCCCAGTACCGCTCGCTGCCCCGAACCGTCCCAGTTTACCACGAAAACCTTCTTCTGCGCCCGGTCCGAATACACCACCCGGTCCCCCCTGGGCGTGATCAGGGGCTTCGAGTAATTCCCCGGCGTCCCCAGAATCGCCCGCTCGCCCTGGCCGTCGGATGTGTCCAGCCCCATGAGCCGCAGGCTGCCTCCCTGGGCAAAGACGTCCCGATTGTCGCCCACGTCCTGCACCCAGGCCACCCGCATGCGGGCGCCGCCCGGATCCGTCCGTGGTATGGCGGAGACTTCGGGGGACAGGCCGCTTTCGCCGGAGTCGTTTGCCGCTGTGACCGCATAGTAATAGGCGATCCCGTTGATCAGTCCCGCGTGAAGATAGGGATTCGAGGCATTGGCTATTTTTTTACTGGCCGCCTTGGAAATACCGGACGCCTCCGACCAGTAAAGATTATAGGATGATGCTCCGGTTACCGCTTTCCACTGAACCGTGATCTGGCCGCTGCCCGCCGCGGCTGTGAGGTCCGTTGGCGCGGCAGGGGCTCCGGTCGGAACCGACGTCGAACTGCCGGAAGACGATGCCGTGGATGCATTCCCGGACTGGCCACTTTCGGAGGCCGGTTTCGATTCGGTCGTCGTGGTCGTCGTTCCGCTCGGCGGTGTGGGCAATGTCGTGGTTTCCTCAGAAGAACAGGATACCGTGAACAGGATAAACACCAACAGCAATCCGTGGATCAATTTCCGCATTTATTCTTCTCCTCAAAGGTTTTTATCTTCATAGGCGGGGCGCTTCCAAAACGCGCCGGCGTTCGGGCAGCCGGGAATCAGGGTTGTAGACGCCTGCTGGATGAGGCCTTCACTTCTTAGAACGGAGGTCATCGATGCGATTCACCGCCAGAGGAATTTGCCGTGAAGACCACGGCGCGAGCGGCCGTTGTCCTGAAATTGCGGCAAGATGAAGCTCCAACCCGTTCATGGTTTACTACGGCAGTGATGCCCGGGCCCGGTCCTCCAATCCGGCTGATGCCGTCCGTGTCGCGGTATAGGATGAAACATCCGCCTCGGCGCGTGAGGCTTATGGATTCGGGGATAGGGCGTCGGCCGACCGGGTCGCGGGCGCGAGGCCGGGCTGCAGGGTTGCCGGCTGTACGCCCATGTCCGCGAACAGGTTCACCGTCGCCTGCTGCATCCGCCGGTCGGCTGCCGGACCGGGAATGTCGTGATACGCATCGAGCCCCCAGGACCATTGAATGGTGCCGGCGCCGAAAACGAGCGCGCCGCTGCCGTGGCGGTAAAGCGAAAGGCTGTGCGTCACGACACCCGTCGGGGAGTATGAGTATCCGCTTCGGATTTTGGCAGGATCGACAGCGATCCTTGTCGTGGACAGTCGAATCAGGCCCGGTGGAAGGGCGCCATTGTCCCGCACCTCGTCCCACTCGAACCCCAGCACGCCCGCCGGCAATTGGGCGGTCTCTCCTGCCGCCAATTTGTCGATCCCCGTGTTGCGCCAGAACGGATACTTGCCCTCGCCGGCGGAAATTGTGATCGGGTCGTACCGGGGCGCGTCAACGGCATACCATTGCCCCGTCAGGGCGTTTTCGGGATTGACGTCACGCCACATGCCGGTCCACTCCGGGCTCGGGTCGATCTTTCCGCCCGACCAGTTCTCATGATAGCAGACCAGGGTTCGATGGGGGGTGTTTGCACCGTCGATGCTGCTTTCCCAGCGCGTCTTCCAGTAGTACTCGTTCCCGGTGAAAAACCCGAGGTGCACACCCGCCGCCCGCGCCGCCTCGACGTTGGCGCGCTGCCCCGCCGACACGTACTCGTCGTGGCCGACGGACAGGAAAACCTTGTGGGAAAGAAGCGCGGCTCCCCGGCGATCCGTGTCCATGGCGGAGGCATAACTGATGTTGTATCCGTTGGCTTCGATCCAGCGGATCATCGGATACTCGGTGTTGAACAGATAGGTCTCCCGCTCGAAGAACTGCGACGTCGAACCGCGATTGATGAACGGGCGGTTGTAACTGACCTTGTACGCACGGGTCGCGTAGCCGCTGGTGCCGGTTCGGTAGAGGTTGCTGCCTCCGTACTGGTTGAACGCCTGCCAGGTCGCGTCGCCCGTCTGAAAAAGAATGTCGGATTTCCCTTCGTCGTCCCGCACGACGAAAACGATGTGGCTGGCGCCGCCCGTGTCCGTACGGACCGGCCGGGCGATGTAAACGCCCGATACAGCGTCGGAGGGAACGGCCCAACTGGCGGAAACAGCCCAGTTTCCGCAGTCGACGAGCCTCGTGGACGCGTCGCTGACGCAGGCCGGCTGGTTCTGGGGAAGGCTGGCCGACGGCTCGATGGTGGCCACCTTCCGCGCGCCCAGGCCGCCGTAATAGCCGAGCCGGTAAATGTCGATGCGGTAAGCCGCTGCGTCGGTCTTGATCTTGAACGAAACCGTCTCACCATGGTTCACGCTGAAGTCCGTGGCGAACCCCTGGATGCTCGCATCTCCTGCTCCGCCGACCTCCCATTCGCCCGGCGGGTTTCCGGCCTTGCTGTTTTCCGCGCTGATGGCATTGGGACCGCCCGCCGTCTCCTCGCCACCCCCGCCGTTTGTTCCTCCCCCGTTCCCCCCGCCTCCGCAGGAGAAAACGAAGGCGAAGACAAGCGCGAACAGGATGGCTGCCTGAAGCGCGCTTTTGAAACGATCAAGGATGACTGGCGCTGTTCCGGAGTGTTTCATGGTCGTTCTCCTGTTTGCTGTTGACTGCGACATTTGGAAGGAATTCCATCAGCCGGCGCTTTTAAAAATTATATATGAACAGAACAGACACGGCAAGTCCGTTCATGAAAGTCCGTTCATGTCACACGGGCGACAGGAGGCCCTTCTCGAGGAGCGCCGAGGCGGCGTTCCGGATCGTCGCGAATTCGCATCCGGACCGTTCAGCGATGTCCAGCAGCGAATGGCGCCCGTCGCTGAGATTCAGGACCCACAGCAGGGACATCTGATCGAACCCCGTTTCCCGGTCGCCCCCGGTGAGCCGGTAGAGTCCCCTTCTGCCGAGCTGTGGCTCGCATTTGGGGTTGCGGTTGAGATAGGTCCGGTTGTGCTCCAGAATGTCCAAAACCGCAAGATACTTCGCATAGGAATCGGCAAGAAATTCCGGCCGCACGAAGGCCAGATCGTCCGCTGATGTGTGATATTCGGGGTAGCGCCCGTGGGGCGTCCTCATGAGGCAGCCGACGGGCAGGTCGAATCCCGGCGAGCCGTACTGACGCTCGTCGTACCCGTACGGGAAAAAATCCACGATTTCGTAATCCTGGCCGGAATGCCGTAAAACGTGGGCAACGGCCCGGTCGATTTCGGCATCCCCGTGGCGGCTCTTCTTGTAGGTGATTTTGCCCGGATCACCCGTGCAGGCCGCCACCAGACCGTGCCGGATTTTCGAAACCGCCGGTTCGTTGAGGCAGAGCCAGGTGATGGAGCCGATCGTCCCGGGAATGAAGAGGAACCGGTAGGAATAGCGCCGGCGACAATTTTCCAGATGCCTCGCCAGAAAGGCGGCCAGCGCGATGCTGGAGAGGTTGTCGTTGCAAAGCGAGGGATGGCAGGCATGGCAGGAGATGAGGACCTCGCTTTCCTCTTCCCCCTCGAGGAAGCACTCTCCATAGGTAAGGTGGCCGGGCTCCAGGGAACTGTCGATGCAGACCTCGTAGCGCTCGTCCCGCATTTTCAAAAGGTCGTTGTGGCTCAGGCAGAATCCCCATGTCTCCTGGTAGTAGGAAGTGCGGTAAGGGATCCAGTCCGGATGCTCCGGCAGGGTGAAGAGGTGCTTCTTCAGGTCTTCCAGCGACATCGTTGCCCGGACGGGGATGCTGTAACTGACCACGTGCAGGTTCGAGTTTTGAAAATCGATCACACGGTTTCCGGCGCCGTCCTTGACATAGGCGTCCCGAATGTTCCATTCCTTCGGCACGGTCCAGTCGAATACGGGGGTTCCGGTCGGCACTTCGCGGATCTCCAGGGGGATGTGGCGGCGAATCAGTGAGAGGGTATCGCGGAACCCGTTGCCGGTGATGCTTCGGCAAATCGGATACATCTGCTCGATGAAGTCATGCATTTCCCGGCCGATGCCGGCGCCGTTTGCCTTTTTTGCTTCCGGAGTGATGTTCAACGGATCAGCCTCCTGATTTCGATTGCGGGTAATCCGGCCATTCCCGGTCGCGTTCCGACAGGATCGCCCGGCCTGCGTCCGGCCAGCGAATCCCGAAGGCCGGGTCGTTCCACCGGACGCCGCGCGCGGACTCGGGGTGGTAGAATTCGGACATCTGGTAGATGGCTTCCGTATTGTCGGCCAGAGTCTGAAAGCCGTGTGCGAAGCCCTTGGGGACATAGAGCATTCGGCGGTTGTCTTCCGTCAGTTCAAGGGCTTCCCACTGCCTGAAGGTCGGCGAGTCCTCGCGCAGATCGATGATCACGTCGTACAGCTCGCCTCGGCTGCAGCGAATCAACTTGTCCTCGGCATGGGGCGCATCCTGGTAGTGCATTCCGCGCAGCGTGCCGGCTTTCCGGTTGAAGGAGATACTGCACTGGACCACGTCGGGGTTCAGCCCGTGCGCGAGAAACTCCCGGCGGCAGAAAATGCGGCCGAAGAACCCCCGCTCGTCCTCCAGGCGCTGCACCTCGATGACGAACGCCCCTGGCAGTGTAATTTCCCTGAATATCATCTCACTCGCCCTCTCATCCCCGGATTTTCACGCGCGGCGGTGATTCCGGGCTGAAATTCCATATCGCGATCTGTGTGCTTGCTCTCGCCGCATGCCTCAATCCGGCTGGGGATAGCCGGAAAGCTTCGCGCGTTCCGGAGTTCCCCCCATGAGCACGGCCAGACCGCCCATCAGGACAAAGATCAGGCTGAAGCCGAGAAAGAAGGTCGACAGGATCAGCGAGCTTTCCGGCGCCACCTGGTAGTATTTGCCGAGCAGATAAATGATGCTGATGTCCCTCACGCCCATTCCCATGAGGGAAACCGGCAGCATTTGGACGAGATTGACCACCCCGAGGAGCCACACGGAAACCTGGAAGGGGAGATGAATCCCCACCATGACCATCAGCAGGTAGGTGAACAGGATCAGAAGAAGGTGATACAGGACGGACAGGACCACGGTCCACAGCATCACGCCCGGATCGATGCGGGTGCAGGCGATCACGGAATCCCAGAGCCTGCCGTTGAGCCGGTCCAGTTTATTCCTCCATGCCGGCAGCGGGGTTCTCAGCAGGATCGCCCGCATAACGCGTTTCGCCGCGGTTGCGGCTCGAAAGGACACGAAAGGGATGAACATCAACAGGAACAGAATTGCCGGAAAAGTCGTGTACATCCTCAGGTTGAGGTCAAGCATCCTCTCCTCGAAGATGAGTCCGGCGGCGGTGAAGGCGATCAGCGTGATGATGCTCAGCATCCGGAGAAAGATGATGACGGAGGCGGAGGCGGCCTTTTCCCCGGACTTGTCCGCAATCATGTACCAGGTGATCACGCCGCCGGCGAGGTCGCCCGGCAGGACCAGTCCATAGAAGGAAGAGATCAATTGGGCCTTGAAGACGAAGGCGGTCCCGAGCCTGCTTGCAAAGACCTTTTTGAAGTAATAGTGGATCTGGTACGCGCTCAGGTATCTGCCTGCCAGCGAGAGGACCAGCAGGTAGACAAACAGGTCGGGCCGCACGTATTTGAGTGCGGCCAATAAATCTTCGTACCGGATGTACCTGGAAAAGATGTAGTAGAAGATCGCGCCGCTGACGGCCAGCTTGACCGCGTTCAGGAGCCGCCGGCGCCGTCTTGATTGTTGAACGTCCAATCGGCCGCTATCCGCCGTCATGATCGTCGACAGGGGCCTTCAGCCGAAGCGGCGCACGGAAGCGCTCTACCAGACCTTCCATGGCGCGTTTTCTTCGTTCCACAGCCGGTTGAGGTATTCCGTCTCACGGATCGTGTCCATGCAGGCCCAGAAGCTGTCGTGCCGGTAGACCATGAGTTCCCCCTCGGACACGATCTTCTCGATCGGACCGTATTCGAGGTCGCAGTTGTCCGATTTGTCGAGATAGTCGAAGATCCTTCGATTGAACACGAAATAGCCGCCGTTGACGAAACCCTCGATGTCTTTCGGCTTTTCGAAAAACTCGCTCACCTGGTTGCCCTCGATCATCAGCTCTCCGAAGCGGAGCGGCGGGCGGGGCACGCCCGTCACGGTGGCCATTTTCCCGTGCCTGAAGTGGAAATCTATGAGCGCGTTGATGTCGATGTTGCAGACCCCGTCGCCGTACGTTGCCATGAAAGTGTCGCCCTTGACGAACTTCTCGACCTTCTTCAGCCGGGCGCCCTTGAGGGCCTTTTCGCCGGTGTCGGCAAGAGTGATCCGCCATCCCGCCTCTTCGTGGTTCTGGTGGATTTCGACATTCTCGGGCTTTCCCAACTCGATGGTGACGTCGTTGTTCATCAGCTCGTAATGGCAGAAATAGTTCTTGATCATCTCGCCCTTGTATCCGAGGGCCAGGATGAAGTCCCTGTGCCCGAAGTGGGCGTAGGTCTTCATGATATGCCAGAGAATAGGCCTCGTCCCGATGTTCACCATCGGCTTCGGGCGGAACTCCGTCTCCTCGCGAAGCCGCGCCCCGATGCCGCCGCAGAAAATGACCACTTCCATGATTCTGAATGCCTCCTTAAAAGTATATTGCGCCTCACATCCGTCCGCGGACGAAGAGGGGGTTCCTTTCCGTGCCGGCTCTGCCCCGGTGGGGCGTCACCTCCCGTTACCTGCCTATGAGGGGCTCGGCGGCGCTTTCACTCCCGCCGCGTACACCTCTTGCAGGTATCTTTCCACGACGGATTGCCAGTTCATCCCCTCAGCCATTCGGCGCGATCTTCTGCCGTGTTCCGGGATCAGGGAGGGGTTCTTGAGATAGATATCGAGCGCCTCCACAATCGAATCCGCGTCGGCGATTTTTCCGATCACCACGCCGTTCCCGTCGATCATCTTTCCCACCCCGCCCACACCGGTGCTGATGATGGGAAGACCCGCCGCCATGGCCTCGAGCGTCGCGTTGCTCATTCCCTCAACCAGGGATGTGGAGATGAAAATGTCGGCTCGGTGAAGCTCCCGGTTCAGGTCCGCATGCTCGACATATCCTCGGAACTCCACATCGAGCCCTTCGCTCTCCCGTTTCAGGCTCTCCATCTCGGAACCCTGCCCGACGAGGATGAGGCGGTACCCTTTGATTTTTCGCAGGGCGTGAATGAGGTGAATGTGCCCTTTGCGCTGGCCCAGCCGGTTCGAGGAGATGAGCGTGAGCGGCAAGCGGTTTCCCCCATACTGTTTCGGTTTGAACTCTTCCGTGTCGACGCCGTTCGGAATGATCGCGATCCTGCAGCGCAGCGTGTTCTGCGCGAGTTCGCTCAGTTCTTCCGAGTTGGCCGTGACGATCGCCGCGTGTCTCCAGATTGCCCTGGAAAGGTCCTTCAGGATGATCTTCTCCAGAAGGCGAAAGCGGATTTCGTAGCCGGGCACATCATTTCCCCTCAGGGCGACGACATAGGGTATCTTTTTCCGGTGTAGATACCCGAAGAACCCCGGCGGCCAGCCGTTCCAGCAGTGGCAGATGTCGTAGGCGTTTTCCCGCAGGAGTCGTTTGATGTAGAAGTGCGCGCGCAGGCACCAGGAGAGCATTTCCGGTCCCGACCAGTGGTGCAGGTCCTTCTTGCGGATTCCGATCCTGTGCAGGCGGATGCGATCCGAAAAGTTCTCGATCCGCATGCCCGGTTGAGGCTGGACGGTGACCAGGTCAGCGGCGACTTCCGGGTGTTTCGCCAGTTCCCGGATGAAGTAGTAATTCGCGTTGGCTGTGCCGCCGCCGACCGGCGGGTACTCGTAGTTGATCATCAGGACCCGCATGATCTAAACAGGGAGGTTACCCTTCTCGTTTTCGATGTAGATCGGCCTCCCCTTCACCTCGTTGTGGATTCGGCCGATGTACTCCCCCAGGATCCAGATGAACATGAAGAGCACCCCCATCAGCATGAACAGCAGCACGACCAGGAATTTATAGAGATGGTAATATTTATCGAAGATCAGCGCATCCAGAACCATGTACAGGAGAAAGAGGGAGCCCAGGACAATATTGACGATACCGATGATGAAACCGATGCGGAGGGGCAGGAGCGAAAAGTTGAGCATGCCGTCCATCCCGAGGGAGATCAGCTTCTTGAAGGAGTATCCCGTTTCGCCGACCTGCCGGTCCGGCCGTTCGTAATCGACAAAGGCGTGCGAGAAACCCGCCCAGGCCACCATGCCGCGCAGGTACCGCGCGCGTTCGGGCATCGCCTTGAGGATGGAGAGCACCTTCCGGTCTATCAGCCGGAAATCCCCGACATTTTCCGGCATGTCGATATCGGACGTCTTTCCCAGCACAAAATAGTAGGCCATGGAGGCGTACCGCTTGACGAGGCTGTCTTTGCGGTAGTTGCTCCGCCGGGCATAGACGATGTCGAAGCCTTCCTCCCACTTCCGGCAGAGCTGCGGGATCAGTTCCGGGGGGTCCTGAAGATCGCAGTCGATTGAGATGACTGCTTTTCCCGCCGCGTGATCGAGACCGGCTGTCAGCGCAGCCTGGTGCCCGAAATTCCGGCTCAGGCTGACGTACTTCACGCGATCATCCCTTTCGGCCAGGGCCCGCAGCTCCTTGAGGGTGCCGTCCGAGCTCCCGTCGTTGACGAAGATGAGTTCCCATGGTTTTTCGAGTGAATCCATGGTCTTCCGGGCCCTGTCGTAGAACAGGGCCACGGTGTCCTGTTCGTTGAAAGCCGGGACGACGACGGAGTAGAACGCACCGTCGGCCGTAAGCGGTTTATCCTCTGTTGTTTTCATGCCAGCACCCATAGTCCGATTTGCCGTCCTTGTCAAGAAGCCGGCTGGTTCGAATCATCGCGTTGCTTTGCCGGCGCCTCGACGCCTTTTCGGCTTGTACCTGTGCCCCGCATTCCAGGCGGGAAAACGGCAGGCTGCCGCTTCCCGCACCAGGCATTCAGAAGCCAGAGGTTCCACAGGAAGGCCCGGTGATCCGTTCGGCAGGCCACGTGCGCCGCCGCGAGGGAGGCAACGTACGGGGCATGGAGGCGAGGGAACGAGCCATTTCCCTCGAGCTTGAGCCTGCCCTCCTGGAACCACCGTCCGATGGGCACGCTGAACCCCTTCTTGGAGCGGTAGAGGAGTTCGTGTGGCAGAACGGGCTCGAGCGCCTTTTTCAGAATGTACTTGGTCCGGCCGTTCCGGTATTTGTACTGATGAGGTATTTTCCTTACAAAATCTATCAGTTCAATGTCCAGAAAGGGAGCGCGAACCTCCAGGGAGTTCATCATGCTCGCCCGGTCCGATTTGACGAGAATGTCGTCCTGCAGATAGAGCTTCGTGTAGAAATGCAGGGTCTTGTCCACCAGGTTGTCCTGGCCGCAGGCGTCCCACTGTTCGATCGCCTCGGCGTAGACCTCCTCGATGTCGGTGGGTTCCCGGAACAGCTCGTCCAGATCCCGCGGGTCGAGCGGACCCAACCAGACGGGGGCCCAGAGGTTTCTTGAATAGGAAAGCCCCCTCAGGGTTCGCTTCAGGCGGAAATCGATGCTCATGTTCCCGTACGTCGAGGGGAGAACGGCCACGGCCATGCGAATGGCCTGATGGACCGGTCGGGGAACAAGCCGGTCATACCACTGCGCCATTCCGAGAGCCCGAAAGGGATCGTAGCCGGCGAACAGTTCGTCGCCGCCGTCCCCGGACAGGGCCACGGTCACGTGCTTTCTCGTTTCCCGGCAGAGCAGAAAGGTTGGCATGAGCGAGCTGTCCCCCATCGGCTCGTCGAGCCTGCCGACGATCTCCGGGAGCAGATCGCCGGCCCGCTCCATGGAGAGGATCTCCTCGCGGTGCTCCGTGCGGTACCGGCGTGAGATGATCCGGGCGTATCCGGTCTCGTCGAAGCCGGCTTCCTCGAAGCCGATGCAGAAGCTCTTCATGCCCGCCGGCCCGGAGGACTCGGCCGCAAAGGCGGTGATCGCGGAGGAGTCGATGCCGCCGCTGAGGAAGACGCCCAGGGGAACGTCGGACATGAGGCGCCGCCGCACCGATTTTCGCAGCAGGTCGCGAAGCTCCTCTCCCCAGGCTTCCTCGGGGTCTGCCGGCATGCGGTCGAACGGTTCCAGGACGAAATCCCAGTATTTCGAGATCCGAAACGTCAGGTCTCCGGTCCTGAGCAGCAGGTTGTGGCCGCCGGGGAGCTTGAAGATCTGCCGGTAGAGTGTGGATGGCGCCGGAATGTAGCCGTAGGCAAAGTACTTCTTGAGGCTTTTCTCGTTCAAGTGGGCCGAAACGCGGGGGTGCCGGAGAAGCGAGGTCAGTTCGGACGCAAAGGCAAAGGCGCCGTTCTGCAGGGAGTAGAAAAGGGGCTTTTTCCCGAAGCGGTCCCGGCTGAGGAAGATCTCCCGCCGCTCCCGGTCAAACAGGGCAAAGGCCCACATGCCGTTGAGTCGGGACGGCAGTCCCTCCCCCCACTGCCGGTAGCCGTGCAGCAGCGCCTCCGTGTCGGAATGGTCCGAAAGGAAACGGTGCCCCGCCCGCGTCAGCTCTTCACGAAGCTCCAGATGATTGTAGATCTCCCCGTTGAAGACGATCCCAAGGGCGCCGTCTTCCGTCCACATCGGCTGCGCCCCGCCGTCGAGGTCGATGATGGAGAGGCGGCGGTGGCCGAGATAGACGGCCTCACTCGCGTCGTGCCACATTCCTTCGGCGTCCGGCCCACGGTGGACCATCGCCCCGGTCATGGACGCGAGGATGTCGATGTCGCCGGCGCCGCTAAAACCGCAGATTCCGCACATGGGGATTAACCTCTCGAATCAGGTCAGGGACCGACGGCGGAAAAACTGTTGCGCCATCCCTGCATCGTAATCCGGGCTCAAATCGGTTCATGCGATTATCGGACATGCGGACGCCTTTATCCGCACCCGGAAAGTTTCGGAATATGCCGGATCGCCGTCCAGAGAAAGGAAGAGGCGCTCAGAAAAAAGAAAATGAGGCTGAAGATGGGGATGATCCTCGTGCGGAACCTATCGGGCAGCCTGTCCAGGCCGATCACGAGCATCGGCAGAATCACAAAGAGATAGCGCCCCTGGGGCTGATAGTCGTTCACCCAGGAATGGTAGACCGACTGGCCGATGGCGAGACCGGCGAAGAGTATGACGATCAGAATCATGACCACATCCCGGATCGGGAATGCGATGATGACGCAGAAGAAAATCAGAAGAAAGAAAGCACCCTGCGTATAGCGAACCACCTGATAATAATCCCTATCGGAGTGATAATCCATGTTCCCATAGAGACCAAAAAAGCTTTTGAAGGTCATATCACGCCACTCCGGGTTCTGAAACAGGAGTTCCCTGAGGGACATTCCCTTGTCCCTGAGCCGCAATCCCGGGTAACTCGAAGAGATATCATCTCGCAGTTTGCTGGGCTTGAGTGCGGGGTGCGCATGGCGTTCGGCGGTGATCAGGATCTTTTCATTTTTCCTGAAATCGTTGACATACTGATCGTACACGACCGGCGGCAGCCAGACGCACAAAGCAATGCAGACGATCAAAAACGCTTTTTTGATCTGAAGGCGGTTTCTTTCCGATATCGATTCCTGACCTCTGGATTCGAAAAGAAAACGCCAGGCCATGACACATAAAATGAAGGCGATATAGACGTAATAGTTCATTTTTGACAGCAGCATGAGCCCCATCAGTATGCCGAAGAGAATTCCACCGGATATGTGCTTCCTGAAATCGGCGCTGTTGAGATATTGATTAGTCATGGAGTTGTGATCGACGAGCTGCCAGGAGATCAGAAGTGAGACAAAGAACGGAAAGCCATCTCCGTTGAAATATGAAAACATATACCAGATCTGCGGGCTGACAATTAAAGCCATCGAAAACAATGGTACCTTGCGAGCTTTCCATGCCCAAAGCAAGACGCAAAAAAGAAAAAGAGCCGTATTAAGAAGCCTTAATCTGAGATAGTCTTCATAGATAAGCGCAGATAAAAGAGAGGAAAGCTTGCCGGCCAACCAATAGGCGATTTCGACTCGGAACAAATAACTGGTACCATAACCGCTTATCGTCTTTACCACTTCCGGGTTATCCACTGATTTGGGCAACCAGTAGCTGCTGTAGAAATTGGCAGAATAGATATGCGACCATTCGTCAGGATGGCAGGTTCTGTTTCCGATGAAAACCATCGCCAGAATCAGACCGAAGGCGCAGCCCAGGTAAATCAAGGGTAGCCTCTCCTGGACAAATGCACCGTCGATGAAGCGGTATGCACGCTCCCTGTTCTTGTTCCACAGGAAGATGAAGATGAGAAGGAGCGCAATGATCGCTGACCATTCGATCAATGCCCTGGTTGCTACGATGAGCAGGGGGCGGGCATGGCTCTGCCACGATTCATCGAGCATGATCATGATTTGCGAATCCGTCGCCTTGTCTGTTGTCCTTACGGTCAGCCCATCTGCCGTAAATTCGAAGGCCTTGATTTCCCATGACGGACTCAACTGATGGGGCTGGAAAGACTGGAGAACGCTGCCGAAACGGTCGGTAAGCTCCATCTTTTTGATGATGACCGTTCCTGCTTTCATCGAGGGATCGAAACGAAGATAACGGATGTTTCTCGGTATTTTGAAGTGATATTCATGAAACTGGTCATCTTCGTGAACATGTGCTCGAAGGGAAGATGCGCCGGAAAAGCCATAACCTTGATCGTAATACAATTCCGCAATGTCCCCGCGCATCGTCGACTTCATGGTCAGTTGAAAATAGATCGACTGGAAGTCATGGTACAGCATCCATCCCGCTAAAAGAATCGCAAGGATCATCATGAAGGCGACGACCGGATCGCTCCATCTCGACCAGATAAAAATGAGGAGGACAAAGACGAGAAAGACAATGAGGAATTGGGGGATGATCTGGTAAGCCAGCATAAAAGCGTAGAGCTTCAGCCGGTTGAACGAAACGGGCCGCTCAATCGATATCCGGAGTTGTGGGTCGTTTGCTTTTTCGCTTGTCGAAAAGCGAACCTCTCCGTCCACGAGGGAAAAGCCTTGGATCTGGTTGGCCGGTTTGATGTCCTCGAGTTTAAATCTGTGCAGGACGTTTCCGTGGTGGTCGACGATGTCAAGCCGGTTGATGGCGATTTCACCGGCCGGAGTCTCGGGCGGATCGAGGCGCAGGTTGAAAAGCCGCTCCGTGTAGGGAATCCGCAGCCGGACATTTCGAAATTTGCTGTCGCCGTAAACGGGTGAGGTGCTCACATGGACGGAATTGAACTGCCGCCCGATGTCGTAATAGAGCACGGCGGTTCCGGTTACGGGGGATTTCATGGACACCCGGACGAACACCGAGGACATGTCGTAGGAAGTCAGGGCGCTCCACCCGGAAATCAGGATGCTCAGTGCCAGGGCCGCCCAGAGCAGTCGTTTGGTTCCTCTGTCCGCAAAGAACGTCTTTATGATCCATGATGTCATGATATCAATGATCTCCCGCCGTCCGTATATTGCCTTCGTCTTTGCTTTTGAAGCGATCCGGATTCATAAAGGGATCGAGAAGCAATTCTCTCTGAAGTTTCAGCCGGATGTTCAGTGCATGGTCCACGACCGGAAGCGAGAAGTCTTCCCTGGCCCGGGTCAGATTGGGGTTGTAGCAGGGGTCGTTTTCGATGAGTTTCCCCCAGCGATCTTCCATGATGTCCATGTCCCGCTTCAACCGGTCCTTATCGTGATCATCCACGGCGTCGAGGCCGCGGCTGCGCGACTCGTAATGATACAGCCGGATGTGGGGAAGGACGATGTTCCGGTATCCCTTCCGCAGGAGGCGCAGGCAGAAATCCACGTCGTTGTATGCCACGGCCAGCTCTTCGTCGAGGCCGCCGGCATCGAGGTAGCATGTCCGGGAGACCATCAGGCAGGCGCCCGTCACGGCGGCGTAGTTGGCCGGGATCAGCAGGCGCCCGAAATAGCCGGGGCTTCCCGCCGGCACGAATTTATGGCTGTGGTTTGCCACCCCCCCCACCCCGAGGATCAGGCCTGCATGCTGGATCGTATTGTCGGGGTACATCAGGACGGCGCTCACGGCCCCGATGCTGTCCCGCTGGGCCTGGCCGGCCATCTCCTCCAGCCAGTCGGGCGAGATCACCTCGATGTCGTCGTTCAGCAGGACGAGGATCTCCCCCCGGGAATGGCGGGCGCCCAGGTTGTTCAGGCGCGAGAAGTTGAACGGGATGTCGGCGGGAATCGCCTGGAGCCGATCCCCTTCCAGCGCTTTCCAGCGTTCGAAAAGGGACTTTGTCTCCATCCGCACACTGCCGTTGTCCACAATGATGACCTCGAAGAACGAATACGCCGTCCTTTTGAAAATGGAGGCCAGGCATGTTTCCAGGGAGGCGGCATTGTCCCGTGTCGGGATGATGATCGAGATCCTGGGATTGTCCCGGACGGGGTATCGGACGCGGTACTGCCCGTGCCGATCGGGAACAAATTCGACCCGGCCGCCTTCCCCCCTGCGGTTCAGGGCCTCCTGGATGGCGTTCCCGGCCGCCGTGTAGGCATAATTCTTCGAATCGGCCGCCCTGGCCGTCGAGCCCTTGATGGTGCGCCAGTGATAGAGGATCTTCGGTATGTGGTGAATGCGGGCAGGTTCGGTCTGTTCGGTGAAGCGGAGCACCAGGTCGTAGTCCTGGCTTCCCTCGAATCCGACGCGGAATCCCCCGATTTTGCGGACGATCTCCGTCCGGTAAACGCCGAGGTGGCCCGAATACATCTGGGAGAGAAAGGTGTCCGGCGACCAGTCCGGCTTGAAGAAGGGCATGTGCCGGACTCCCGCTTCGCTGATCTTGTCCTCGTCGCTGTAGATCATGTCCGCGTCCGGGTGGGCGTTCAGCAGGGCCGCGTTTTCGTAGAGAGCGTCGACTGACAGCTCGTCGTCGTGGTCGAGCAGGGCGATGAATTCCCCCCGGGCCAGTGCCAGGGCCGTGTTGGACGCAGCCGAGATGTGGCCGTTCTCATTCCGGTAAACCACGCGAATCCGGGAATCCCGGGCCTCGTACTCGGCAAGCACTGCGCGCACGCGGGGTGATGTGGAGGCATCGTCGGCGATGCAAAGCTCCCAATCGGGGTAGAGCTGCTCGATGACCGAGTCCAGGCATCGCCTGAGCCAGCGCTCGTCCGTGTTGTAGACCGGCACGATCACGGAAAAGACGGGACGGTACGCCATCTGGTCGATGTGCACCCGGATGTCCTCCAGGTCCTGTGCGCTCAACCGCTTGGATTGAACCCACGCATCGTACTGGTTGTACGGCAGGCGCCCCTCGTTGATGCCGTACTCCACGTAGTGGGCCAGGGGATTGTATCCCGCGTCGATGATGTCGTAATTCATGTCTGAATAATAGGTTGTGTGAAAATAGGGATGGGGATCCCGCCCTTCCCGCGCTCCGGCATCCAGGTAATGGACCAGGACGTTCTGCCCCGATGCGGCGACGTCAGGGTTCCGCTCCAGGTAATAGAGCGCGTTGAACATGGGATTCGGGTCCCGGCCTTCCCTTCCGCCGTTTTCGACAAAGTGGACCAGGGGGTTTGTTCCGGAAGCGGCGATGTCGTCGTATTTCTCGAGGTAGAACAGCGGGTAGAAAAGCGGGTTGGGCTTGATGCCCATCGCCGCCCCCTCGTTGAGGAAATGGACCAGGGGGTTAACGCCGCCGTTTTTCAGTTCGGGAACGCGGAGCAGATAATAGGCCGTGTCGAACAGGCGATGGGGGTTCCGCCCGTCCTGCGCGCCGTGACGAAGAAAATGCGCCAGGGGGTTGATGCCGGACCCGGCCACGTCGGGGTAAGCGGCGTTGTAGTAGGCAGTGTCGAAAAGCGGGTGCGGCTTGCACCCGGCCGCCGCGCCCTTCTCGATGTAGTGGACCAGGGGGTGATCCTCCGAAGCAAGTTCGCGCCCGCAGTGTTTCCGGTAGTACAGCGTGTCGAAAAGGGGGTTGGGGTCGCGGTTTTCAGCCCCTCCCAGTGCCACGTAATGTGCCAGCAGATCGAACCGTTTCCCCTGAAGGTCCGGATTCTTTTCGAGATAATAAACGGGATCGAACAGCAGAGAACGTTCAATCAGAAAGTAATTCCGCAGGAACCGGAACGGTTGACGGACTTGAAATGTCCGGATCCAGGGCGCCAGTGCCAGTGCCCGGCGAAGCAGCCCCAGCCGTTTTGACAAACCGGAAAGTGTCTGTCTCATCCCGGAGGTCGCCTTTTCGAACGGCAGCGGCGACGGTCCGAATGCAGGGATTCGGAAAGACAGCTATCCATGTTGCGAAGCACTTCTTCCGATCTTTTTTATTTTGACGCTGCTGTTCATGTCATAGAAACCGACAAACTTTTTGTAGGAAACGACTTCAACGCACAAGATGTCATAAAGCCGCTGATAGACGACAAATTCATCTCCCTGAAAGCCCGTGCATCCCAACGAGAGCAGATACTGGCCCGGCGCCATGTTCAGACGTTGCGTGAATTCCACGACAGCCGTCTCGCCTTTGCGATACCGAACCGTCTCCGCATTTTCGTACAGGGAATTGGTCCCGGCAATCTCCATGCCCTTCAGGTCCTTGATGGTAAACGCAAAGATCGGATTTTCGATGTCTTCCTTGAACCGCACCTTCATCCAGACGGAACATGGTTCGTTATTGAACAGCACTTTGCCCGGCACGCCGTTTTTGTCGAACACTCCATAATCGACGATTTCCACCCGGCCGTCGCCGTAAATCGTCGCATCCGGATTCACCAGGCATTTTTTACATAACGGACCCGTCTCCCCATTTTCGATAACACTCTGGCCCTCGTTTTTTTCGTTTTCATCCCCGTTCTCATAGCAGTTCACCATCAACTTTTTATACACATCGACGGCCGCTTTGGCATCGGCATCGATCAGTTTTACTCCGTTCTCGAGGACAATTGCCCGGTCACAATACCGAATGACGTTCTCCAAAGCGTGCGTCACAAAAAGAATCGTCTTGCCCGCCTTTTGAAACTGATCGAACTTTCTGTAGCATTTCGTCTGGAAAAAGATGTCTCCGACGCTAAGCGCTTCATCGACAATGAGGATGTCCGGATCGACATTGGTTGCCATGGCAAAAGCCAGGCGAACGAACATGCCGCTGGAATAGGTCTTGACTGGCTGATTGATGAAATCGCCGATATCGGCAAAGGCCAGGATGTCATCCACTTTTTCGTCCATCTCTTCTCGGGAAAATCCCATGATGGTGCCGCTGAAATAGATATTCTCCCGTCCCGTCAGGTCCGGATTGAAGCCGATTCCCAATTCCAGCAGCGCCGATACTTTTCCCCGGACCTCCAGATGGCCCGCGGACGGGGTAAGCACCCCGGCGATGATCTTGAGCAGTGTCGATTTTCCGGATCCGTTCCTTCCGATAATGCCGAAGGTTTCCCCCTTTCCGATCTCGAAACTGACATCCTTCAGGGCATGAAAGTCACGATGATATCTTCGGCGGAGAGGGTGGAGAGATTCCTTGAGCCGGTCGATGGATCGATCGTACAGTTTATAAGTCTTGGTGAGGTGTTGGATTCGAACGGCAATGCCATCGTCACTGGAACGGCGTTCGCGGCCCAGTTCCGCATTCAGGATGTCCGTCTGCGTTTTCATGTCCCTTCCGAAATCGTTCCGCTACAGCACATCGGCAAAGTGCGGCCTCAATTTGAGAAAGATGATCGCCCCCAGGATGAAAATGACACCGGTGACCATCCAGAATTCAAGCGTCCAGCGGGGATACTCCCAGAACCAGATCCCCGAGATGAAGCTGTTGCGGTATCCCTCGGTGATGTAATAAACGGGATTGAGCTTCATCAGGGTCTGATACTTTTCCGGCACCATCTTGATGTTCCAGATGATGGGGGTGAACCAGAAGCCGAATTGGATCAGCACGGACACTGCCTGCCCAACATCCTTCACGAAAATGATCAGGGCTGAGGTAATCCAGGACAATCCCACCACCAGGACGATCATCGCAAAAAGATAGTAGGCGATCTGGAGATTGCAGAGCCTCGGTCTGTAGCCGTAAGCGAAAAAAGCCAGAAAGATAACGATGATGAAGAACAAATGAATGAAGAGCGCCGAGAGGATCTTGATGACGGGAATGACGCTCACCTTGAAGACGACTTTTTTCACCAGATAGCTGTATTCCAGAATGGAGTTCGTTGCGCTTCCCAGGCTTTCGGCAAAGAAAAACCAGGGAATGATGCCGGCGATCAGCCAGAGGATAAAGGGATAATTGTCTACCGGGGGCACCCGGAATCCGACATCGAAGACAAACCAGAGCAGCAGGATCGTCACCGACGGCTGAACGAAGGCCCAGAGGAAGTTGAGATAGGAGCCCAGGTATCGCGAACGGATGTCACGGCAGGCCAAGCTGTAAACCAGGCTCCTGCTCTTGAACAGGGTCACGACAAACCGCAGAAAAAGCAGCAAATGGGCTTTGAGTCGGCTCACGTTCCCCCGTTTGCGGCAGGCAAAGCATTCATGAATTCTTCCAGCGCCTCCTGCCAGGGCCGGATGGTGAGACCGAACACGGCTTTGATCTTCTCCTTGGATAAATAGGAATTGGCGGGCCGCACGGCCTTCGTCGGATATTCTTCGGTCCTGATCGGAAGAATCCGAACATCGCGGGTGACCAGGCCATGCTCACAAGCGAACTTTCGGATCATGCCGGCAAATTCGAACCAGTTCGTCCTCCCCTCATTTGTAAAGTGGAATGTCCCGTATTGCACCGCTTCTCGGGTTATGATCCCCAGTATCACGTCAGCCAGATCAGCCGCCAGCGTCGGACTGCCCCACTGATCGGCGACTACCCGCACCTCGTCTTTTTCCTGAAACAGCCGGAGCATGGTCCGGACGAAATTGGCTCCGGCCGAGCCGTAGAGCCAGGCGGTTCGCAGAATCACGTGGCGGTCGATATTCCCCCGGATCTCAATCTCCCCCTGAAGCTTGCTGCGGCCGTAGACACCCGATGGATTCGGGGGATCCGTCTCCAGGTAGGGCCCCCCCTTCCGGCCGTCAAAAACATAGTCCGTCGAGATGTGCAGCAGCCGGGCTCCTTTTTCCTCAGCCACACGAGCGAGGTTCCGCACTCCTTCCGCGTTGATCCGGAAAGCCGCCTCGGGCTCATCCTCCGCCCGGTCCACCGCCGTGTAGGCGGAGCAGTTGACGATCCAGGAAAGGGCCAACGGATCCGTAAATGCCTTTAACGACGGCATGTCCGTAATATCCACATCCAGATCTGTGGCGACGTGCGTCAGGCCTCGCCTCTGCAGACGGCCGTGCACCTCCGTCCCGAGCATGCCGCGGTTTCCGACCAGCCAGATCACAGCCGGCGCTCCAGCAGACTCATCAGGTATTCCCCATACTGATTTTTCAGCAGCGGCTTGGCCAGTTGAGCGAGTTGTTCCGCCGTGATATACCCTTTTTTATACGCAATCTCTTCGAGACAGGCAACCTTCAGCCCCTGGCGGTGCTCGATCGTGGCGATGAAATTGCCGGCTTCCAGCAGACTTTCATGGGTGCCTGTGTCGAGCCAGGCCATCCCCCGCCCCAGGATCTCGACCTTCAGTTTGCCCATTTTGAGGTACTCCCGGTTCACGTCGGTGATTTCCAGTTCGCCACGCGCGGAAGGCTTCAGGTTCCTGGAAATGCCGACAACGCGGTTATCGTAAAAATAGAGGCCGGTTACGGCATAATTCGATTTTGGCCTGGCGGGTTTTTCTTCGATGCTGATTGCCTCTCCCCGATCGTTGAATTCGACGACGCCGTAACGCTCCGGATCCTTCACGTAATACCCGAAAACCAACGCTCCCTCGGTCAACTGTCCGGCTTGCGTGAGCTTGCCCGAAAGCCCGTACCCGTAAAAAATGTTGTCTCCCAGCACCAGGCAGACATTGTCCGCTCCGACAAAAGAATCCCCGATGATGAAAGCCTGGGCCAGGCCCCCCGGACTGGGCTGTTCCGCATAGCGGATCGAGATGCCCAGATGAGAGCCGTCATTGAAGAGTTCTCGATAAAACGGTAGATCCCGGGGAGTTGAAATGATCAGAATCTCCCGGATGCCGGAAAGCATCAGAATCGAAAGCGGATAATAGATCATCGGCTTGTCGAAGACGGGCAGGATCTGCTTCGAGATGGACGTGGTGATCGGATAGAGCCGGGAGCCGCTACCTCCGGCCAGAACAATGCCTTTCATGAAACCCCCTTCTGTTTTGTGTGGTTAAATGCTTGCTTGCCCTTCAGGATAGACCCGATAGATCCAAAAAGAAGGACTTTATATTCGATTGCCGTTTTGTCATGACACAACGATTTTACGATAACGGACCCGGTTTGCGTCCCTCCGACGCACCGGCACTCAGGTAATGGGCCAGCGGGTTGATGCCGGCCGCAGCGACATCCGGATATTGGGACAGATACCAGGCGCTGTCGAATAACGGATTCGGCTTGCGACCCTCCTTGGCCCCATATAATACATAATGCCATGCCGGATCCAGACCGGAAGCGGATAGGTCATCATTGCACCGTGAATAGAACACACGATCAAATAGCGAATTGTTCCGCAAGGAAAGATATTCGCGAATTTCCTTGAAGGGGAACAAAGACGGATGCTTTAAAAAATTATTGAATGCCTGTGACAGGATCGAGACGCTCGTGTTCCGTATCCTTCGCAAAAGACGGAAGGGTTTTGTGGCTCTCCAGGAAAAAGATTCGAAAATCCGGGTGAATTGCCGGTCACGATCGGCAAGGGCCTGGTTGAGGCTGCCGATGAGCCCGTCCCGTTCGGCAATGATCTTGTCCAAGCGCGCCACCCGCTCACCCCAACGAACGAGTTCATCCGTCAATCGAGCGATCTGAATGTCGCGGTCAGCCAAGGCCCGGGTCAGATTTTGAAGCGGCAGGGGAGTGCTGTGCAGCCAATGAAGAAAGTCCGCATTCTTCAGCGGTCGCCGGGAAACTTCGGCCTGCAATTCCGCCTCCAGAGCTGCATAAGCCTCGATCTCGTGCTCCGTCACGGAAAATTCCATTGCTTTGAATGCCGCATGAATGAATCCGATGGGGGTGTTCGCAAAGGCGCCGGCGGGCTGGCCAAAGCGCGTCACCGTCTGGATCAGCGCATGGAGTGAACGAAATATCAGCCATCCGGCGGGAATATTTTCGTTCCATGTCCATTCCTGATCGATCGCCCGCCATGCCCCATCCGGTCCGACAACGATGTTTTGCGGGATCAGATCCAGATACCGGCCGGAAATCGAGCTCTCCGCCGAATCGATCGACAGAGGGGTATCGCCGGAAGCGTCCAATGAGCCCAAAAAACGCAGATAGGTTTTCAGGAAAGAGCCGACTTCTTCCATGAGCCACCCGTCCCGAGTGACGATGCGGATCAGCTCTTGAGACAGTAAGCTGCCTTGCGCATATTCCGCTTTTTCCGGCATGGCGAACGTCACAAGTCTGCCGCGAGCATGCTTGGGCGAACCGGGAGCCAGTGGATGGCACCGAACCTCAACGGATCCCCTGTCCGTCAGTGAAAACCGGGTTTCCTTGCAATACGGCCCGGACCGTTCACCGGTAAAATGCCAGGCTAAAACGGACAGGTCCGGCTTTTGCCCGCTCAGCGCACCGGCAACAACGAGAAATGAATTCGCCAGGTCCAATGCAAGTCTGTTTTGTGCCAGAATCGGCCAAACCAGTTCAGGCGAAATGGCCAGGACATTCGGCAATTGGGGATCGCGCTTTGCGCTTTGCCATGCCAGGGCGGCGGCATCGAACCCCTCACAGGAGAAGCCCGTTTCCGTGACAATGGAAACCGGCAGCTTATAGTCGGGGAACGGAGCCATGAATTCCGAGCGTGCAAATCCGGCCTGCCTGAGCAGATCTGAAAGTGTCTTGCGCCCATAGGTCTGGGGCTGGTCTTTTCGGTAGCGCCCCTCGATCCCGTACATCGGTTGGCCCAGATGGTCCTCGGGAGCCCCGGCAAAATACTTCAGGCCGAGTTGGTTTTCGATGGCAATGATCAGGGTGCCGTTTGGCTTTAGCCGGGCTTTCGCCTGCTCCAGCAGGGCAAGTGCGGGATTGCTGCCGGAAACGAACAGGTTTGCGTATTCGAGGACGCCGATCAATGTGATGACGTCGAACCTCTGATCCCAGGTGAAGTCATCCAATCGATCCGAAACCACCAAGACATTTGGAAGGTCACGCGTTCGCAGTCGCGTTATGGCCGCTCGCCGGGGAGATCCTTCCAAAGCCACCACACCGGCTTCGCACTCCCCCAGGTAACGAGTGATTGCGCCGCAACCTGCGCCGACTTCCAACACGTCCGCGCCCTTCAAAATATCATGAAACGGTCGCAGAATGTTGGCTCGGGTACCGCTGAGATGGTAAAGAGACGGCCAATCCGTGCATTGCCGGCTCAATTCTGCGGACAGAACGGTAAGGTCATGCGCTTGTTCGACAATGGCAGCGATCCGCTGCTCCACCTCGTTGCCGTCGCTGTAGGCGATGCCGCGATAACCGGACCTCGACCAGACACCGGTTTGCGAATCCAGCTTATAGTCAGGCGGATCAAACGGTAATTTCATGGTCTGATCGATGACCGCCTTCCGGGATCGCGGCTGAGGGGAGTCTTTTGAATTGCCATTTTCCACCCGTCAAATGTGCCTGAATTTTTTCGGAATGACTTGGATCAATGCTTTTCCAGATAAAATCCACTGAAAGTTTCTTCGTCTTTGGGATAATCGTCCGGCAAATCCACCTCAACGGGAATGTAATTTTCGGCCTTCGCCGTCGCCAGAAATTCCGCCCGGGACGGCATCATTCTTCGATCCGCGAAGACAAACTGCCGGAAAACGGTGCGAAAAAGCGGTGCTACATCACCCCGGACATAAAACAGAAGCGGTTTTCCGGTGTCCACAGGAAGACTCGCCCGGTAGATTCGCTCCAGCCGTCTCAAGTCCTCCCGGGAAAATTGCATGCCGACACGATCCGTATCGCGGAGTTCGAGAGACTTCCAGAGAGATTGGGCATTCCGATAAAAGGTCCCGTGAAATGCCGCTTGCGAAAGAAAAAAGGTAATCATGGCAATGCCAAAACAGCCCAGGAAAACCTGCAGGGGCCGCCACGCCGGATTTTCGGAAAACAGAAACAGCAAAGCCGGGAGAAAGACAAAGGCTGCGCAGACAAAATTGAAGCGATGAACCACCGTTGCATCGGAAAGAACGCTCGCAATGCCTGCCATCCAGAAAACCCTCGGAATCATGAAGAAAACCAGTGCGTGTATCGTGATAAAAAACAAAACCGGCAGGAAGATCACATTTCTTTTTCGCCCGAGCATGACGATGGCCCACAGCAGTGGCGCACAAAAAAGGCAGACCAAAGCCATTTCCGAAAATGCAGTCCACCCCCGGTTGAGACCCTCCTGAACAACCGCGCGTCCCCCGTAAAAAAAAATATCTTTCAATGCAGGGAAGCCGGGTTCGCTGAAAAAACTCGGGAATCTGATGAGATTCAGACTCTTGCCTGCCCAGGCGATAGACAACGGAATAACCGTCACAAGGAACAGCATGCCCAGAATTTTGACGGGATATTGCCTGCCGAAAGCGATCACCTTTGGAAGATGGATCAGCAGGAGAATCCCGACAGAAATGGCAAAATACAGCGATTCCATCGGATGAACGACAAGGATAATCAGGAAGAGAATGAGAATGAGGAGGCTGCGGTTGATGAACTCGCGCCGCTGAAGTTCACCGTATGCGACAAGAAGCAGTTGGCTCATGCCCAGCCAATAGAGGGGCAGCGTGAAGCCCTGATAGTTAACCGAGTACCACTGAATCCATGCCAGTTGGTGGAACATGGAAAATGTGCCGGTACCCAGAAGCCACAGAATTGCGGCAAGCATCGCAGGGAGTCTCAGCGAACTCCGGGGCACATCGCGGAACAGCAAAACAAGTGCCTGGTAGGCGAAGGCAAAATAGCACGAGAACGCAAGCAGCGACTGCAGAACGTGGATGATCTTCGCCCAAATGAAAACATCGTCGGACGGAAGCAAACGGAACAGATATCCCCAAAAATAATGCCACAGCGCCCCGCTTTCTTTGAATCCCGGCATAAAGGTGAATGCTTCGCCCGTATCATGGACGCTGACCATGATCATGAGATGATGCCATATATCGTAGGGGAGTTTCATAAAGGGACG
>JAXDBM010000034.1:0-6284 GCA_034678725.1 Syntrophales bacterium
TCAGCTCCATTCAGACCATGCCCCACGAGAAGATGCAGGAATACGTCAACGTGGATTACCGGCGGACCCTGTCCGTCGTGGGCACCGTCGAGGAGGGGGGCATCGAAAAGATCATCGCCGAAGGGCGATATGTGCAGCAGCGGAACAATGCCTTCGCCGACACGGCTTTTGTCGTCGACGAGCGATTTCAGGGGCTGGGCATCGCCTCCTTCCTGCTGGACCTGCTCATTCGGGCCGCCCGGGACCATGGGATCGCCGGCTTCGCCGCCGATATCCTGGCCGACAACAAGGCCATGATCCGCGTTTTCGAGAAAACCGGCCTGCCAATGAAGGCGGCCATGGAATACGGGGTCTACCATCTGACGATCCCCTTCCCCGGCGGGAACGCAAATGCCGTCCCGTCCGAAACCGACGGAAACGACCGATGACGGGACCGTCCGGCGCCGCAGACGCGCCTGAGGACACCGCATGTTTTTTTTCAAGAAAATCGTCACGCCGCTGTTCTACCCGCTGACCCTCTGCCTGATCCTGGCGACGGCGGGGCTGTTCCTGCTCTGGTTCACCCGGCGGCAGCGGAGCGGCAGGATCCTGGTCACCGCCGGCTTCATCCTGCTGGCCGTCACCAGCGCGGGACCGGTTTCCGACCGCATCCTGGCCCCACTGGAGCGTTCCTTCGCTCCCTTCGAGGCGTCTCAGGAAAGGGTCCCATGGGTCGTCGTCCTCGGCGGCGGCCACACATCCGATCCCATCCTGCCCGTCACGAGCCGTATATCCCCGGAATCGCTGAACCGCCTGACGGAAGCGATCCGTATCTACCGGGGCTTGCCGGGGTCGAAACTGATCCTTTCGGGAGGCGCGGTTTTCGATCCCGCCTCGGAAGCGGAAGTCTTTCATCAAACAGCCCGGGCAATCGGGATCCCCGAGCGTGACCTCGTCCTGTCCGATCGGGCAAGGGACACGGAGGAGGAGGCCCGCTTCATTCGGGAAATGGTCGGAGACGACCCGCTCGTCCTGGTGACTTCGGCTTCCCACATGCCCCGGGCGGTCGCTCTGTTCCGGAAGCAGGGCATGAACCCGATTCCCGCGCCGGCGGCGCACCTGGTGAAGCGGCGCCCCGGCCTGGTCCCGGAAGATTTCTATCCTTCCGCGATGGCGCTTCTGAAAGCGCAGATGGCCGTCCGCGAGTATCTTGGCATGTCGTGGTTGAGACTCTCTGGCATGCTGTAAATGGGCCTTGTATTGAACGCCTTGACGTGTTACGGATGGGCGAAAACAACCTAAAAAAGCAAATTCAATCGGGAGATCGTCATGAAGCAAATTTTCAGATTAATGATCGGTCTGTCTTTCCTGCTGCTCGCAACCGGCCTGGTCTGGGCGAAGGACAAAAAGACCGTTGCGGTACTTCCCTTCACCGTCCACAGCGCCGAGAACATCGATTATGTCAGGCAGGGCATTCGGGACATGCTTTCCTCCCGGATCTCCGCAAGCGACAAAATCGACGTCCTGGACCGGGAAGCCGTTCTCGAGGTGATGAAAAGATCAGAGGGGAAAGAGCTGACACTGCCCGCCGTCCAAAACCTCGGCAAAAAGATGAATGTCGATTACGTGGTCTGGGGCAGCATCACGAAGATCGGCAACAGCTTCAGCATCGACGGAAAGCTCGTCGATATTGCCGCATCCAAGTCGCCCGTCGGGATCTTCACGCAATCTCAGGGCATGGACGAGCTGATTCCCAAGGTCACCGAATTCGCGCAGCGCATCGACGGCCACATCCGCGGAATTGCGCCTCCGCCGCCGGCCACCGCTTCACCCGCCGCCGCACCTGCTTCACCGGTCGCCGCTTCGGAGCCGAAACAGCCGGCTTCCCGGGAGGACCAGCTCATCGCGGGGATGAAGACCGGAAAGAAGACGACCTTCACGGCTCTGATCAACCCGGACTTCATCACCGGCACCCAGCCCCTGGACCGGAAGAGCTTCTGGATGAGCCAGAAATACCCGACGGAATTCAAGGGGATGGACATCGGAGATGTCAACGGGGACGGCCTGAACGAGACGGTGATCATCGACAACAACAACATCTACATCTACCAGAAGAAAGAGGATGCCTTTCGGCTGCTGGAGAAAATCAGAGGGACCTCCTCGGACAAATACATCACCCTCGACATCGCGGATATCCGGCAGAGCGGCACGAAGCAGATCTTTGTCACCAACATGAACATTGACTCTCCCTCCTCCTTCGTACTCGAATACCGGGACAAGAAATTCAACCGGATCGCCTCCGGCCTCCCCTGGTTTTTGAGGGTCATCAACACGTCCTCCGGAGAGCCCATGCTGCTGGGACAGCGGCGGGGGACGGGAAAAATCTTCGACTCGGACATCCATGAGATCGTCTGGATCAACGGGCAGTACCGGGAAGGGAAAAAAATCAGGGCTCCGCGGGGGCTTTCCGTCTTCGGCCTCGCCATCGACAATCTCTCCGACGGGACGAAAAACAAGATCATTGCACTGACCGATGACGACTACCTGTACGTGTTCGAGGAAACAGACAAGCGCCTGTCGCAGGTCCGGACCATCACCGGCGGTAGGGAAGCACTCTGGAAAAGCGATGAAAATTTCGGCGGGAGCAACACCTATATCGAAGCACAGACGATGGATCGCGTCGCGGAGGCCTACGAAAAGTACAACTACATCAATTCCAGGATCCTCACCTACGACATGAACAAAACCGGTAAAAGAGACGTTTATGTCGTCAAAAACATCTCCTCCTCGGCAAGGGTCCTGCAGAATGTCCGGCTCTTCACGTCGGCCGAGATGTACAGCCTGACTTGGGACGGACTGGGGATGCTGGAAAACTGGCGAACGAGGAAAATCAACGGCTACGTGGCCGATTTCCAGTTCAAGGATATCGACAACGACGGTGAGAACGAAATCGTCCTGGCCCTCGTAACTTCCACCGGGGCGTCCTTATCGGATCGCAGCGTCGTTGCCGCGTACAAGGTAACCCGGCAGCCTGCCCCGCAGCAGGCCGGGCAATAATGGGTTGACAAAGCGGAATGAATAGTATAAGGGGCGCCATTACCGGGCGGTGTAGCTCAGCCGGTTAGAGCATACGGCTCATATCCGTAGTGTCCGGGGTTCGATTCCCTGCACCGCCACCATTTGAATCGCCGAAAGCCTGACCCTGCGTCAGGCTTTTTTCATGCTTCGGACCGGAAAGCACCATATGGACCTGAAAATCCTCGCGGACCGGGAACGCTTTCCCGAGACCGTGCTCCGCAAGCTCGGGCAAAATCCCGTCGATTTCGCGGAAAGAATGACCTTCATTCAATCCTCCCGGGAGACGTCCGAACCCTGTTCGGCGGCGGGGGTCCTGCTCCTTCTTCATTTCAGGAGAGAGCATCCCGACACCGTCGATTCGCCGGGGAATTTCTGCTTCCAGCTCATCAAGCGATCCGCCAGCGTGCCCCAGCCCGGCGACTTGAGCTGCCCGGGGGGCATGCTGCACCCCCGCCTCGACGGCCTGCTGAGGCCGCTGCTGACGGCTGGCATCGTGCCGGCGCTGCAAAGCTATTCGAAATCCTTCGCCGGAACCGAAGACGAAAACACGCGGAAGGTCGTGACGCTTTTTCTGACCAACGCGATCCGGGAATCCTGGGAGGAGATCCGGTTGAGCCCCTTCAACATCCGTTTCCTCGGCCCCCTCCCCTGCCATTCCCTGGTCCTTTTCAGGCGCACCATATTCCCCCTCGTCGGCTTGGTGAAAAAGGCGTCTCCCTACCGGCCCAACAGGGAAGTGGAGCGGGTCCTGGAAATCCCCCTCAAGTCCTTCTTCCAGGCGGAAAATTACGCGCAGTACCTGATCGACATGTCGGATTCCCTTCGGCGCGAAGACCGGGACTCGTGGCAGTTTCCCTGCTTTCTTCACCGGGAGGACGGCCGTGAGCCGGAAATCCTCTGGGGAGCCACGTTTCACATCATCCTCCGCTTTCTGGAAATCGTCTTCGCATTCCGAATGCCGGACGTTCAATCCGGACCGGTGCTCAGGCGGACGCTCCACCACACCTACCTGACGGGGCACAAATGAAAAAGCTCTCCCTGAAGGCCGTCGTTTTCGACTTTGACGGAACGCTGGCAAAGCTGAATATCGACTTTTCCGCGATGCGGGAGGACGTGCTGGCGCTTCTGTCCCGCTATGGCGTATCGCCGGACGGGCTGCGGGACCTTTTCGTTCTGGAAATGATCGTCGCCGGAGAAGACCGGGTTTCCCGGTTGCGGCCCGGGGAGGGACCGGAATTCTCGAAGCGTGCCTACGCAGGGATAGCGAAAATCGAGGTGCAGGCGGCGCGACGGGGTTTCCTCTTTGACGGTGTGACGGAAATGCTGCAGGAACTGAGGGCGCGGAACATTCGAACAGGCGTAGCGACCCGGAACTGCCTCGCCGCCGTCGAGACCCTGTTTCCCCGTATCGACGATCATGTGGATGCCGTCATCACGCGGGAACGGACGCCTTTCGTAAAGCCCCACCCGGAGCATCTGATCCGGATGCTGAAGCAGCTGGACGTCCCCCCCGACCGGGCGGCCATGGTCGGGGACCATCCCATGGACATTCAGACCGGCAGGGACGCCGGCGCCCGCACCATCGGCGTGCTCACCGGCTATTCGCGGGCAGAGGCCCTGCACCGGGCCGGCGCCGATTTTCTCCTGAACGGCGCCGCGGATATCCTCGATATCCTGGCATAGAAAAGACTGGGCATTCATACGGGGAAATGTATGGCGGCAAAAAGAATCATGGTCATCTCCGACACGCACGAGGATCTGGCAACCATTCGCATGCTTCCCGAGTTCCTGGACGAGGCCCGCGTGGACCTGCTGATTCACCTGGGGGATTACTACAATGACGCGGATCACCTGGAAAAGGCGGGCTATGCCGTGATCCGGGTTCCGGGCACCTGGGATCCCTATTATTATGATCAGGATGTCCCAAATCGGAAGTTCATCGAAGTGTCCGGATGGCGGATTTTTCTGTCCCACACGCCCGAATCCCATTACAACGATCTTGCGGACGACCTCAAACCGGAAAGGGTTATACACGGAGGCGAGACGGACATCTTTTTGTACGGCCACACGCACCGGGCGGAAATCAAGCGGCGCAACGGGGTGATCCTGATCAACCCGGGCCACATGAGCTGCGACGAGCACCGGGGATGCCCGTTGACGTTTGCCCTGCTGGACATTTGCGATGGGTCCCTCTCCGCCGCGCTGTGGCAGATGTTCAGCGACCATCCCTTCGTCGCCAAAGAATACACGAAATCCTCCCTGAAGTACGGCCTGTGAATGGAAGAATCCGGTCCCGGCACTTTTCCTTGACAGGGCAGGATGTCCCGACTATCGTGCATTATGGCGTGAGGGGGTTGAAATGATGTTCCCGGGAAGGGGCTGCCGATGAAATCAATCGACTTCTGGAAAGAGCGGCACCCGGAGAAGTTCGCGCCGGAGGAGGTCGCTTTCAGCCGCATCCGCCGGGGCGACCACATCTTCGTCTCCTCCGGCTGCGGCGAGCCGCAATACCTGGTCAGGGCGATGACCGGCTATGTGGAATCAAACCCCAAGGCCTTTTTCGACACCGAGATCATCCATGTCTATTCCTTCGGCATCGCCCCGTACACGGACAGCAAGTTCAAAAGCAACTTCCGGCACAATTCCTTTTTCATCGGGAACAACACGCGAAACTCCGTCAATCAGGGGTCCGCGGACTACACGCCGATTTCCCTCTCCAACGTGCCCGAGCTGCTCAACAGCGGCGCCGTCCGGATCGACGTCGCCCTGATCCAGACCTCCCCTCCCGACGAAAACGGTTACCTGAGCCTCGGCGTCAGCGTGGACATCGTCAAGGCAGCCACGGAAAATGCCGAGGTGATCATCGCCCAGGTCAACCGGTTCATGCCGCGCGTTCACGGCGACGGGTTCATCCACATCCGGGATGTCGATTTCATCATCCCCCACGACGAACCGCTGCTGGAAGTCAAGGGAACGGTCCCGACGGAAAAAGCGCAGCGGATCGGCAACTACGTGTCCCGCCTCGTTCAGGACGGCGACACCGTCCAGGTCGGCTTCGGGTCCCTGCCCAACGCGGTCATGGCCAACCTCTACGGCAAGAAGCATCTGGGCGTGCATACGGAGCTCCTCAGCGACGGGATCGTGAGCCTGATCCGGGCCGGCGTGATCGACAATTCCCGGAAAACCCTGAACCGGGGCAAGACCGTCGCATCCTTCGCCATGAGCCA
>JAXDBM010000035.1:0-19344 GCA_034678725.1 Syntrophales bacterium
GTGGACATGAGCTGCATCAAGGGCGCCTTCTCGGGAAGCGCGCCGCTGCCGGTGGAGGTCATCCATGACTTCGAAAAGGCCACGGGCGCCGTCATCGTCGAGGGCTTCGGGATGACGGAAACCACGCCGGTGACCCACATCAATCCCTTCGCCGGCGGGGTGCGGAAGGTGGGCAGCATCGGTGTGCCGATCTCCGACACCGAGTGCCGGATCGTCGATCTCGACGAGGGCGTCAAGGACATGCCTATCGGCGAGCGCGGCGAACTGATCGTGAAGGGCCCCCAGATCATGCTGGGCTACAAGGGCAAGCCCGAGGAAACCGCCAGCACCCTCAGGGACGGTTGGATCTACACGGGCGACATCGCGACGATGGACGAGGACGGCTATTTCTACATCGTGGACCGGAAGAAGGACATGATCATCTCCGGCGGCTACAACGTATATCCGCGCGACATCGACGAGGTCTACTACGAGCATCCCAAGGTGCAGGAGGCCTGCTCCATCGGCATCCCCGATCCGAAGCGCGGGGAGAACGTCAAGCTCTTCATTGTGCTCAAGGAAGGGGAGACGGCGACCCAGGAGGAAATGATCGAGTACGGCAAGGCAAAGCTGGCCGCCTACAAGCTGCCCACGGAAGTGGAGTTCCGAAAGGAGCTGCCGAAGACGAACGTCGGCAAGATTCTCCGGAAGCAGCTTCGGGCGGAAGAGCTGGACAAAAGGAAGAAATGAAAAAACGGCCGCTGGCGGCCGGAAACATTCGCGGGGCGGGTTGCGCGAGGGCAGCCCGCCCTTTTTTATCCTTCAATGCGCTGTGACAATCGATTCAATGCGGCTCAGTTTTCGATCTTTTCGACGAACTCGATTTCGCGCGGGATCTTGTAGGAAGACAGATAGGTCCGGCAGTGCCTCATGATGTCCTTCTCGTCGGCCGGAGCGCCGCCTTTCGGAATGATGAAGGCCTTGACGATCTCCCCCCGCATCAGATCGGGCTTGCTGTCGATCCGGGCCCGCGCCACGGCGGGATGCATCTCCAGGACGATTTCCACCTCGCGGGGATAGACGTTGAAGCCGCTGGTGATGACCATCCTCTTTTTCCGGCCCGTCAGAAAGATGTAGCCGTCTCCGTCGATCCGGGCCAGATCGCCCGTGTGCAGCCAGCCGTCCCGAATGACCTGCGCGGTCATGTCCGCGGCCTTGTAGTAGCCCTGCATCACGTTCTCGCCACGAATGACAAGCTCGCCGACTTCGCCCCGGGGCAGTTCCGTGCCGCCGTCGTCCACCACCGCGGCCTCGACGCCGGGAATCGTGACCCCGATGGATCCCGGTTTGACCGGCATCTGGATGCGGCTGACGGAGCAGATCGGGGCGGCCTCCGTCAGGCCGTACCCCTCGACGAGAATCACGTCGAACTTTTCCCGGAACAGGGGAATGAATTCCGGCGCGATAGCCGATCCGCCGGTGATGCAGAAACGAAGCGACCGGATGTCGTATGATCCTGCCTTGTCGTGAAAAACCATCCCGAGGAAAAGCCGGGGCACGGCCGCCACATAGGTCACCTTCTCATTTTGTATCGTGCCGAAGATGCCGTCCAGCGTGAAGCGCTCCATGAGAACCATGCTGCCGCCGATCCGCAGGGGGTTCAGCATGTTCGCCGCAGCGCCGAAGGAATGGAAGAACGGGATGATGGCAAGGCACCTTTCCCTTTCCGAACTGTCGAATAAGGGCAGCAGCTTGGACTGGTTGAGCAGATTGCCGTGGGTCAGGACGGCGCCGAGGGGTTTCCCGGTCAGCCCGGAAGTGTAGATCATGGCTGCGGGGTCCTCCTCGACAATATCCGGACAGACCGGGCTGCCCGCATTGGCTGCGAGGGCATCCTGAAAAGCGCCGCTGTTTCCGTAGCCGCCGGTCGTGAGCAGATGCCGGCAATGCGGCACATCCGACCGGATCTCGTCGAAGCGCTTCGCCAGCGCTGCGGCGGTGATGAAAACTTTCGCATCGCTGTCGCTCAGGAGGTGCCGCAGCTCGTAGGGCGTCGACATGGCATTCAGCGTCACCGCCAAGGCGCCGATCCGGACGGCGGCGAAATAGGAGATCACGAACTCCGGACAGTTGCCGAGCATCAGGGCCACCTTGTCGTCCTTCCCGATGCCCAGTTTCTGAAGATGGATTCCCAGGGCGTTCACATCCCGGTTCAGGTCTCCGTAGGTCAGCCTCGTCTTCTCGTGAATGACCGCCACACGATCCGGATAGCGGCGGCAGCTATCCTCCAGCATCTGTCCCAGGTTCACGACCGTTTCCCCTCCCACGCAATTTTTTGGGTCTTCACTTAACACACTCGCCGAATGTCTTTCAACCCCAAAGGGACGGCGCGGCCGAGAAGCCCTGCCCTCATTCAGGAAAACGGAGACGCTCTTGACACGTAAAAGCTTTTTGCTTGCCCGGCCTGTCCTTTTTACATATAATGCGCCGCAAAATCATTTGAAGTGGAAAAGGAGAACGCAATGAAAAAGACTCTGTTGGCGGTGTTACTGGCGTTGTTGTGGACGGTGTCCGGCGCGATGGCGGCGGACCTCAAGGTCGGCGACCCGGCGGGCGGCTTCAAGCTGAAGGACCCGACGGGCAAGGAATATTCGCTGGACGCAGCGCCGTATGCCGGAAAAGTGGTCATTGTCTTTTACGCCGATCCCGGGTCCAAGGATTTGAACAACGATCTGCAGAACGCCCTGAAAAGCGCCCGGGAAAGCGGCAAGATCGACAGGAAGAACTACGAGGGGCTGGGCGTCGTCAACCTGAAGGACAGCGTTCTTCCGGACTGGATGCTCAAGCGCGTCATCAAGAGCAAGCAGGAGGAAACGAAGGCGACGATCCTGGTGGACCCCAATTATGCCCTGCTGAACCAGTGGGGTCTGACGAAGAAGACATCCAACATCATCCTCCTGGACAAGCAGCGGATCTGCCGCTACCTTTACAAGGGCAAGGTCCCCCCGGCGGACGTGGCGAAGGTGATCGGCTTGGTCCAGGAATACCAGGTCAAATAATGGCGATCCTCATCGACGGCAAGCAGGCATCCCGGGAGATCCGGGACGCCCTGCGGGCCGAAGCGGCAAGGCTCAAGGCGGCCACCGGCATCGTTCCGGGGCTCGCCGTAATCCTGGTGGGAGAGAATCCCGCCTCGCGGATCTACGTCGGGAGCAAGGAAAAGGCCTGCGAGGAAGCGGAATTCCTTTCCCGCGTGTACAGGGTTCCCGCGGAAACGGCGGAGCGGGACATCCTGAAGCGCATCCGCATGCTCAACGACGACCGGAAAATCCACGGCATCCTCGTGCAGCTTCCCCTGCCCGCCCACATCCGCGCCGAAGCGGTCATCGAGGCCATCGATCCCCGCAAGGATGTCGACGGATTTCACCCCTACAACACCGGCCGGCTCTTTTCCGGCAATCCCCTTCACCGCCCGTGCACGCCGCTGGGCATCCTCACGCTGCTGGACCGCTACGGGATTGTCATGGAGGGAAAGGAGGCGGTGATCGTCGGGCGCAGCAACATCGTCGGGAAACCCCTGGCCCTGATGCTTCTGTCCCGAAACGCCACGGTCACCGTCTGCCACACCCGGACGAAGAACCTTCCTGAGGTGACGCGCCGGGCGGAAATTCTCGTGGCGGCAGCGGGAAAGGCGGAGATGATCGAAGCCCACATGGTGCGGGATGGGGCCGTCGTTATCGACGTGGGAGTGAATCGCGGCGCCGACGGCCGTCTGGTCGGGGACGTTGCGTTTGCCGGGGCGGCCGAAAAAGCGTCCCACATCACCCCCGTCCCGGGCGGCGTGGGCCCCATGACCATCGCCATGCTCCTGAAAAACACGTTGCAGGCGGCCGGCTACAAAGACGGGCCGCCATGAGGACGATCGACATCACCACCAACGTCGGGTGCAGTGTCCGCTGCGCTTTCTGCCCCCAGGACAAGCTGCTGCCCGCCTATCGGGACCGGGGCGGAACCCGGCAAATGACCTTCGCGGCCTTTCGGGAAATGCTCCGGAAAATTCCGCCGGACACCGCCCTCGACTTCTCCGGCATGGCGGAGCCCTGGCTGAATCCCGACTGCACGGAAATGCTGCTCCATGCCCATGAACGCGGCTACGAGGTCGCGGCCTTCACCACCACCATCGGGATGGACCAGGCGGACGTGGCGCGAATCCAATCCATTCCCTTCCGCCGTTTCGTCGTTCACCTCCCCGACACGGAGAGATATTCCAAGATCGAAATGAGCGACGCGTATCTGCAAATACTGGCGAACATCGTCGGCAGCGGCATTCCCAACCGCGAGTTCATGACCATGGGCACGCTGCCCCGGGAAGTCGCGGCGGTCATCGGCAGGCGCATCAAGCGAACCCGAATGATGTCCCGCGCGGGAAACCTGACGAACGTCCGCGCACCGGAGCGGTTGGCCGGCCCGATCCGCTGCCGCTCCTGCGGCGATTCGCTGGACCACAACATGCTGCTTCCGAACGGAGACGTCATCCTCTGCTGCATGGATTACGGACTGCGGCATGTCCTCGGAAACCTGCTCGTATCGGATTACCGGGAATTGTTCGAGAGTGAGTCCTTCAAGCGGGTGCAGGCCGGGCTCGATGACGACTCCTTCGATATTCTGTGCCGGTATTGCGAAAATGCCGCATCCCTCGATGAATACGAGCGGCCGGAAAAGAAGAGAAGGTTCGGGAACCTCAGAAGCCTGCTGAAAAGCTTCATGCCGGCGGCAGACGAAAATCGCCCGCGCCCCTGACGGCGCCGGAAAAGATCGGTGAAACCCCTAATGTCCGGTCATCCCGGACCAGATCCGGCTCAGCAGCCCCGGGCGCAACTTCCGCCAGAACTGGTGCACCGTCGACAGGTCCACCTTCTCGATGTCTTCCAGGGCAAAAAAAACGGCAATGTAGCGCTCGAGCAGATTTCCCTGCAGCCGGTGCTTCCGCATCGTGTCAAAAGCGTCGAGCTTGCCGCTTTCGATGACGGGGCAGATGAATGTCATCAGTTTTTCGAAGAGCCATACGGGCGTCACGAAGCAGTCGCACATGTTCAGGTAACCGCATTTTTTCAGATCTTCGAAGGTGCGGCCGGTCCCGAAAAACGCGTTGTAATCCTCCAGAATCCGGTCGATGCAATTGATGCCTTCCCCCGAGAGCGTTTCCGGCTTCCCTTCATCCATGATGATCCGCTGGTCGTAAATCTTCTGCACGTCATGGCTTTCCAGGGAGATGTGAACATCCTTGCGGCCCGCGATCGCGGCTTCGATCAGGGCCGTGAGATCGGTCCTGCTGCCCGGAAGGATGCGCCGCTCCATCTCGGCCTCCAGCCGGAGCGCCTCCAGCTCCCTGCTGTCCCGGTGGCTGCCGTCTCCGATCAGCCGATGCTCCTTGTCGTAATGGTGAACGCCGATGTAATCGAGCCCCTCATGCAGCCGGTTCTTGTAGATGCAGTACAGGCCGGTCAATTCGGCGTAGTGGGGCAGATCGAGGCTGACGGGGTAATCGAACTCGCTGATGATCCGGTATCCTTTTTGAGGAT
Organism: Syntrophales bacterium; assembly: GCA_034678725.1. Classification (GTDB taxonomy): domain Bacteria; phylum Desulfobacterota; class Syntrophia; order Syntrophales; family Fen-1087; genus JAXDBM01. The sequence continues at coordinate 5,562 of JAXDBM010000035.1, forward strand.
TGTACCGGATGTCCTGACGGCCGAGCTTCATGAAAGTGTAGTGCCGGCTGTCGAAACCCGGATCGTGCGCGTACAGGTCGTCCCAGATGACGTTGTGGCACATGATGAAAACGGTCCATTTCTTCGGGGCGTCAGGCAGTGGGTCGGTCATTGCGATCCGGTTGGCTCCTCTTCGGGGAGATTGCGGGGCTGGGCTGCGTGCAGTCCAACGGTGAGCGTTTATCGAATTTTATCTTGAAAAGCAAGGATTTAATGTTTCATCGCGGCTTGAGACATGATATGCAGACCCGAATGTTTCACGCTTTTCCCGCATGGTGCATGGATATGCCGCAACTGACGAAAAACGCCCCCACGACCCCAGACTTCATGGCCACGGAGCCGGCGCCGGGCTGCTATGTCTGCGGCGCCGAAGGCCACACGCTCTATTCGGGCCTCACCGACCCCCATGGCAGCGCGCCGGGTGAATGGACGCTCAAACGCTGCCCGAATCCGGACTGCGGACTGGTCTGGCTGGACCCGATGCCCCGCAAGGAGGAACTCTGGAAGGCCTACCGCGTTTATTACACGCACCCCGATTATGCCGCAGAGGAGAACCGGAAACCGGACCCGCTGAGCTTCCTGCTGCTGAAGATCCACAAACCCTTCTTCAAGCTGTTCGAACACGCCGTCGGGATGCGGGGAGTCGAAAAGAAATGGCGGAGAAAGGCCGATGTCATGTTCCTCGGCGATGCGCCGGCGGGGGGCAGGCTCCTGGATGTCGGCTGCGGGAACGGGGACCTGCTGGTCCGGCTGCTGCAGCGGGGATGGAACGCGGAGGGACTGGAGGTGGACGCAGCGGCCGCTGCGGCCGCCAGCGGGCAGCGAGGCCTGAAGATCCATCAGGGCGAACTGGAGAGCCACCGGTTCCCGGATCACTCCTTCGACGCCGTCACCATGAACCACGTGATCGAGCACGTGCCCGATCCGGTCGCCCTGCTGAAGGAGTGTCTCCGCGTGTTGAAGCCCGGCGGCGAGCTGGCCCTGGCCACGCCGAACATCCGGTGCTTCGGCCACCGAATGTTCGGCCGGAACTGGTCCCATCTCCAATCGCCCAGCCACCTGCGCCTGTTCACGAAGGCGAGTCTCGCAGCATGCGCCGCCCGGGCCGGTTTCCGCTCCGTCCGCGCTTTCTGCGCGCCCGGTTACGCCGAAGGGGGCGCCATTCGGGTCAGCATCGAGCGGGCGGAAAAGGCCGCCGGCAAAAGGCGCCGGGAATTCTCCAAATGGGTGGAGGCATCCTACCTGAAAGTGACCGCCTACTACCTCTTTTTCGTGAAGGGGTTGGAAGAGGCGGGGGAGGAAATCTTTCTTGCGGCAAAGAGGGAGAAATGATCCCGGTCATCCGGAGCGCGCCGTGACAAAGTGGAAGATCTTCATCACGTTTTTTCAGAACCTCTACGACGAGCACTACAGCGCCGATCGGACATGGAACCCTGAAAACTACACCTTCGTGAAGGTCAACGACCGTTACGCGCCGGAGCTGGCTGAAAACCGGCTGCCCTACGACATCTTCGTCGAGCACGACTTCCCCGTCTTTCGGCCGGACCTGCAGGAAAAGGGCTACTGCGAGAACAGCGTGATGTGGCACCTGTACAAAAACGGGGTCCACCGGAACTACGACTACATCGGGTTCATCGAATACGACCACGTCCTGTCGCCGGGCTTCACGGAGAAGATGCAGAAGCGGCTGGACACCGCGGACGGGGAGATGATCTTCTCCTTCCAGTACTTCACCTTCCGCCAGCTCTGGGACCAGGCCATCATCATGAACCCGCACCGGCGCGAGAAGGTGGACGGAAGCCCCGATTCTCCGTGGAACTGCATCAGCCTGATCCTGAAGGAGTACAACCGATACTTCCAGAACTCCCACCGGCTGGACCGCCTGATCGCGAAGAACTGCTTCCCCATCTGCCATGCCCTGCTCATGCCCTCGGCCATGTTCGACCGGCTCATGCCCTTCCAGGCGGCGGTCATGGAGTCGGGAAAGGTGGAGCGATACCACCGCCACAACTGGCGGGCGCCGGCCGTGCTGATGGAGCGCTATCTGGCCGTATCGCTGGCGCTCGAGGATGCGCCGATCGACTGTTCACTGCTGCTGGAGCACCGGGAACTCCCCGTCAAGGTGCTCAAGCCCGACTGGTTCAAACCCTCCGCCTGGCGAAAGACCGTTGCGTACCTGCAGCGGAAATTCTGAGCGCCGCGGCGGAGGGACAGGCAAAACGGATCTGACCTTGATTGACCTGAGAAAAACGATCACCCATCTGAAGCGGTACAACCGGCGTTACTTCCGGCACAAGGCCTACGATCTGCGGGTCCGCCAGCGGATCGCGTCACAGATCGGCCGCCGCCGGCTCGACATGAAATATCCGGGATTCTGTGAGAAATACCGCCTGTCGCGAGAGGATTATCTTCGGAAAATAGAACCTTTTTACCGGGAGTATGTCGAAACCGTCTCCAGCGAAATCATGGCATCCTCCCCGGAGCTGTCCGTCTTTGTCCTTTTTCTGTGCGACCTGATCCAGCCCGAAAGGATTCTCGATCTCGGCTCCGGCTTCAGTTCCTTCCTATTCCGTGTCCACGCCCTGACGGCCGGGAAACAGCCCGTCATCTGGTCCGTCGACGACTCCGGGGAATGGCTGGCCCGGACGGCGGACTTTCTGGCCTCGCACAACCTGCCGAACGATCATTTGACGACCTGGGACGCCTTTTCCGAAACCCAAACAGAGCGTTTCGATTTCATTTTTTACGATCTCGGCCCCTTTCCCTTCCGGATGGCTTGCCTGCAACCGATGCTGGAGAAGATGACCGCGGACCACGGGGTCATCGTCCTGGACGACATGCACGCAGCGGAATACGGGCTCTTCGTAAGGCACGCACTGAAAGGCACGCGCTTCCGGGCATACGACGCAGGCTGCTACACACGGGATCATTTCAACCGGTTTTCGATGCTGCTGACCTACTGAATGCAGGCCGGGCTTTGATGCCGTCCGAGCGCGCACCGGTTCCCGCCCGAGAATTCACCGCTGCGCCGCCATCGGACCCGGTTTTTGCGGACATTCCGATCGGTCAACCTGGCGCGCCGTTCGGAGCGGCCGGCTCCCGAAGGTGAAGGCGCCAGAGGATGACCATCATGGCGCACTGGATGTAGAGGACAACGGAAATGGTGAAGCCCAGGTAGCTCTCGAACACGCCGATCACCAGGAGCGCGAAGAATGCGACCATCAGGCAGATCGACCAGCGCCTGAGAAAATCGTCGCGGCTGTTCCGCGCGACGGACCACCCTGCACGGAAATAGCTGAAAGCCAGGTAGAGGAAAATCAGAAGACCGACGATGCCTGTGCGGGCGGCCACATCGACGTAAATGTTGTGAGGATAGTAAAAGGACGACAGCCAGCGCTCATCCAGCCTGCTGTCCGGATCGAGCTTTGCGTTGTACCGCTTCACGAGCCTTTTATTGGCATAGGTATCCATGCCGAAGCCGATGCCGGTGGCGGGGTGGTCCTTGATCATCTCGATGAACGGTTTGGACAGGAACAGCCGCGGGTCTTTCTGGACGCTGTCGGCGAGATCGCCGGTCAGGAGCCTGGACTTGACGGGAAAGAACGCGACCGCGGCCGCAATGATCAGGGTCAAAAAGACGGCCCGCTTCCTGTGGTTGACCGTGAGGGCGACCAGCGACAGAAGCAGGACGGCCGCGGAGTAGCGGCTTCCGGTCAGGAAGACCGCCGTGGCGATGACGGAAATCGAGAGCAGCAGCAGCGCCCGGACGCCAAGGCGCTTCGCCCGGAACGACTCGTTGGCGGCCAGGACAACCGGAAAAATCAGGACCACGCTGAGGATGTTGACGGGAATCTTCACGTCGAGAAGCCGGGCCGACAGGGGGTTTCCCTGGATGAGATAAAAATAGATCATCAGTCCGGCGGCAAAAATGGCCGTCGAGATGATGAACGTCCGGACCAGCAGGAGGAACCGCTCCCGGGTCCCGAAGAAAGTGACGATCAGGTAGAATAGCAGGATGTATTTCACCAGGTGCCCGTAAAAATCGTGAATGCTGTTCGACCGGTTCAAAGCGAAAAAAAGGCCGACGAAGGCCCAGGCGACAAACAGGGCGAATGGGAGGGAAAGGGGCGATTTCAGCGAAAAGGGTTTTTTCCTGAAGGCAACCAGGCCGACCGCAATGCCCAGCGCCGTGTAGAAGGAAATCTCCTGGGTGGCGGTGTTGAAATGAAAGGGGATGACGAAGACAAAGACCGTGATCAGCGCGACTACCGAACGGTCCAGCCATAACGGCGCATTTTCGAAGAACTTCATCTCCCTCACATCGAACACGGACCGGTGCGCATTCGGCATTCTGAATGGCCCGGCCAAAGCGGATATTTTCGAATGCTTCCCATATCACGCTCACGTAAGAAATTCACCATTTTAATCGAGAAATGATTGTGATAAGCAGCTTCGAAAACAGTCCAGCAGGCCATGCGCTCGAAATATGGAAAAAACACCTTCGGAACAGCCCCGATCCCCTCTTTCCGTCGCGATCATCACCCTGAACGAAGCGGAGCATCTGCCGGACTGCCTGAAAAGCGTTTCCTTCGCCGCGCAGATCGTCGTCGTCGACTCGGGTAGCACGGACGACACCGTCCGGATCGCCCGGGATTCGGGCTGCGATGTGCACCTGGAGCCGTGGCAGGGGGGGTTCGGAAAACAGAAGCAATTTGCCGTTGACCACTGCCGGCAGCCCTGGATCCTCGTCCTGGACGCCGACGAGCGGATTCCAATCGAAACGGCCGGGAAAATCATCGAGATCGTGGCGAACCCCTCGCCCCCGGCCGACGGCTACAGCTTTCCGAGAAAGAACTTCTTTCAGGGCCGGTGGATCCGGCATGCCGGGTGGTGGCCGGACCGGGTCACCCGGCTCTTTCGAAAAGGCCGGGGAGACATGACGCCGGCGGCGGTGCACGAAGCCGTGAGCGTGAAGGGCGCCGTCATCCCGCTGGACTGCCCTCTCGAGCACAAAACCGAAAGCGACTTCACCCGCCTCCTCCTTAAGATCGACAAATATTCCACACTCGGTGCGCAGGAGGCCTTTGCCGAAGGACGGCGGGCAACCGCCGGAAGCGCGGTATACCGTGCGTGCCTGACCTTTCTGCAGGATTATTTCCTGCGGCTGGGCCTCATGGACGGGCGCCAGGGGTTGACGCTGGCCGCGACCGACGCCGTCAACAAGTTTTTCAAGTATGCCAAGCTGGCCGAACTCTGCCGGCAGGCGGACGCCCACGACCGCGGAGCGTGAAGCCGTTTTCATGAAATCCTCTCCACCGGACAGACATATCCTGATCTTCGAGCCGGGCAGTGTCGGCCACCGCCTGACATGGCTTCGGTATGTGACCGAGGACTTTCTCGAAATGGGCTTTAAACTGACTTGGGCGGTCGATTTCAGCACACGGGCCAGGCCGCTCATCGAAGAGCAGCTCTCCTCGCTGCTGCCGCAGGTCTCGGTCCTTTCCCTTTTCCATGAGAACGGCCGCTGGCGGCGGGGCGGAAAAATCCGATCGTTGGAGGAATGCCGGGAAATCAGTCAGGCGGGTGAGGTTTTTTTGAACGAATTCGATGAGGTCGCCTCCGGCGTGCTCCGCAGCGCCGCGGTCGGCATGATGCCCCCTCCGTCCCTGTGCGGGAAGCTCAGCGGCGTCTATTTCCGCCCCCGGTTCCTGACACACCCGCGCCGTCCCGCCGGAAACATGATCAAAGCCGGCGGCTTTGCGCGCCTCTGCCGCCAGGGATGGTTCCGGAACCTGTACTTCGTGGACGAGTACCTTTTCCCCGCTCTCTGGAAGAACGATGCCTCCGGCCGGTTCCATTTCCTGCCCGACCCCTGGTCCGGGGATTTCGCCTTTCCGGCCGAAACCGCCCGCAAGCGGCTGGGCATCCCGCCGGACCGGATCGTCTACCTGCACTATGGGATGGGGGACCGGCGCAAGGGCCTGCATCTCGTTGTCGAGGCCATGGGGACCCCGGCCGCGGACCCGCGGATGTTTCTGTTGTGCGCCGGCCGGATCAGCGATGACCGGCATCTCCTCGACCGGCTGACCGGGCTCGAAAAAGCGGGGGCGGCAAAGCTGATGAACCGCTACGTCTCCGAGGAGGAAGAGCGCCTCTGCTTCTGCTGTGCCGATGCGGTCCTGCTTCCCTACATCGAGCACTACGGCTCCAGCGGCGTCCTGTCCCGCGCCGCAGCAGCCGGGAAGGTAGCCATCGTTTCCGACGAGGGATTGCTGGCGAGACGGGTTCGCGACCATCGCCTGGGGCTTCTCTTCCCGACCGGAAACATTCGTGAGCTGCGGCAACGGATGAACGACATGCTTGACATGGAGCCGGCCATTCGCCGCCGCTACCGTGATGCGTCCCTGAGATACGCCGAATCCTGTTCGCGGGAGGCCTTCCGGAAAGCGCTGACGTCACCTTGGAGATCCTGATGCCGGAGGTTGTTCCCTTGCAGCGAAGTGCGCGAAGCATTCTCATCGTACAGCTCGGAGACATCGGCGACGTCGTCCTGTCCATACCGGCCTTCCGGACCGTCCGGGAAAATTTTCCGGAGGCGAAGGTGACGGTCGCGGTCCGGGCAAAGGCGCACGAGTTGATTGCCCAGATCCCTTGGGTGGAAAGCGCCATTGCCGTCAATGAAGACAGGCGCTCACCCCTGGGCGAGCTTCGCCACCAGCGGGAGTTTTTTTCCCTCGTCCGCCGGCATCGCTTCGACCTCGCGTTCGACCTTCGGACGGGAACCCGCGGGGCCATCCTGGCCTGGCTTTCCGGGGCAAAAGAGCGCGTCGGCTTCTTCGACCCGGAAGGCCATTGGCGAAACCGCCTTTTCACGCGACTCTACCGGCTCGACTACCGGTTGCCTCAGCATGTGTCGGCGTACTACTCCAGCCTGCTGCGGGCGCATGGGCTGACCGTCAGCGAAGCGGCTCCCGAGATGCGCGTCCCCCCGGAAATGAGGGAAGGGGCCGTAAAAATCCTTCAAGCCGCAGGCTCCCCCGCCGAATTGCCCGTCATCGCGATCCAGCCTTTTTCACTCTGGCGCTACAAGGAATGGGATATTGACAAGCTCGTCCTCCTGGTGCAGCGGATTCTGGCGACCTGCCGCGTCTCCATCGCAGTCACGGGCTCGCCGGACGAGCAGAGCCGGGCGGAAGACATTGTCGGCCGCTTTGGCCCTGACACGCCGCATGTTTACAACCTGGCGGGAAAAACGACTTTGGGAGAGCTTTCGGCCCTCATCGCGGCCTGCCGGCTATTCATCGGTTTGGACAGCGCGGGCATCCATATCGCCGCCGCCGTCGGGACACCCACCGTCGCGATTTTCGGTCCTTCCGCCCCGGCCTCCTGGGCGCCGATTGGAGAAAGCCACGCATTCGTTCAGAAGGATCTGCCCTGCGTCCCCTGCCGGCAGAAAGGCTGCAACGGATCGGGGGTCAGCCGGTGCCTGGAAGAGCTGGATGTGGATGAGGTCTGGAGGACGGTTCGAATACAACTCAGCAGACTGGGGTTTGACGCCGCATGAAACCCGCCGAACCGATCAGAATCGCCGTGGTCATTCCCAAATACGGACTCGTCGGAGGCGGTGAGAAGCTGGCGGCGGAACTGACCGAACGGACCGCACGGCAGTTTCCCTGCGAGATGCATGTCTTCGCCAACCGATGGCAGGCGGGCTCGGGCCGGATCCGGTTTCACAGGGTGCCCGTCATCGCCTTCCCCAAATACCTGACCACGGTGAGCTTCGCCTGGTTTGCGCAGCGGCAGATCGCGGCCATGGGCTTCGACCTGGTCCATGCCCACGAACGGGTCTTTTCCGCCGACATCGTCTCGCTGCACAGCGTGCCGCACCGGTTCTGGGTCCGGGAAGTCCGCGGAAAGCGGCTCCTCAGCCTGTTCGACCGGGCCACCATTCACGTGGAAAGGCGAATGGTCTTGAATGAAAAGACGATTTTCCTCCCGGTTTCCGGCATCACCCGGGACCGCTTCGTCGCTGAATACCCCCACTGCTCGGGCCGAACCGAGGTCCTCCATCCAGGCGTGGATGCGGCGGCCTTCGACGCTTCCGACCGGGATCGCTGCCGCCGGGAGATCCGCGGGCAAACCGAATGGCGCGAAGAGGACACGGTGCTGCTGTTCGTGGGCATGAATTTCGAGCTGAAGGGACTGGACCCGCTGATCACAGCCGCGGGCAGGGCCAAGGCCGCCGCCCCGGGCAAACCACTGAAACTGCTTGTCGTCGGCAAGGGCAACGAGAGCCGGTACCGCAGTCTGGCTCGAAGCGCCGGCATCGGCGACGATGTTCACTTTACCGGGGTTCGCAGGGAGAGGATGGAGGATCTCTACCTGGCCTCCGACTTCTATGCCATGCTTTCCTCCTTCGACACCTTCGGAATGACCGTGCTGGAGGCCATGGCCGCCTCGCTCCCGGTCATCGTCAGCCCCGGCGTGGGCGCGCGGGACCTCGTCCGTGAAGGGGTAAACGGCTTCATCGTCCCACGGGAGGACATCGACGCGATCACCGCCAGAATCCTCCTGCTCATGGACCGGGGGAAAAGACGCGAAATGGGGGCCGCCGCAAGGGAGGTTGCGCAGGCACACACCTGGGATGCCATGGCTCAAAGGATCACGAAGCTCTACGAAGAGATCCTGGCCGCCAAATCCTGTTGACAGGCAAGACCATATCCAATAGATTCCCGTGACAGGCGAAGATGTGGCAACCCCATCAAGCTGCGGTGAATCTGTTTTTCATGGAATTCGGATTATTCAGCCGATGACACTGGTAAGAATCGTCAAGGACTGGGACTGGCCCGACCTGCTGCGCCAGACGCCGGGCGAAAAGGGCGTCTGGGACGGGGTCCGCTTTACCCTCGACGATGTCACGGAGTGCGACTACCTGGTGATGCTCAACAACCGCATGAAAACCGAGACTCGGGCCATCTGCCCCCCGGAGCATGTCTGGGCCCTCATGCAGGAGCCCTATGAAAAAGGCTTTTCGGACTGGATGGTCGAGGGGCACGAATGCTTTGCCAGGGTCCTGACTCATCACATTCCGCTGAAAGACCCGAAATACGTGGCCTCCCATCCGGCCATTCCCTGGCACGTGAACCGGACCTTCGACCAGTTGACATCCTGCCCGATTCCCGAAAAGATGAAGGGATTGTCCTGGGTGATCGGGGACGCGATGGACCTGCCGGGCCATATTCGCAGGTGGTCCTTTCTCGACTTCATTCGAAAAGCCGGATTGCCGATCGACGTCTACGGAAAAAAAATCCAGTACATAGAAGACAAATGGGACGGGCTGGCGCCGTACCGGTATTCGCTGGCGATTGAAAACAACAGCGGACCGGACTGCTGGACGGAGAAACTGGCGGACTGCTTCCTCACCTGGACGATTCCTTTCTATTATGGCTGCACCAACCTCGAAAGCTATTTCCCAAAGGAATCCTTCATCCGCATCGACATCACCCGCCTTGAGGAAAGCCTTGAAAAAATCAGGACAACCATGGCAGGCGAGGAATGGGAAAAGCGCATTCCCGCCCTTCAGGAGGCCCGCGATCTCGTGCTGCACAGATACCAGATGTTTCCGCACCTTTCCCGTCTGATTGCGGTGCAGCCTTCAGAAAGCACGAAGAAAGCGAACCTGACGATACCGCCCTACCGGCGAAGCGCAAGGGCATTCTGGAGCCGGGCCGGATACAAACTGAGGAAGAAGTTCGGGAGGCTGGAGCCTCATCGGTAACATGATCAGTGTAATCGTCTCATTCTATGAAAGGCTGGAGCAGATGCGTTGCTGCCTGGACGCACTCGCGCTCTGCTCTCAGGATTTCGACGAAGTGGTCATTGCCGACGACGGCTCGTCCGGTGAAACCGTCCGGCGCTTGAAAGAGATGCTGAAGGCATACGATTTTCCCGTCACCCATGTATCCCACCCCAAGGAGGGATTCCGCCTTTCGGCAACGCGCAACAACGGCATCCGGCATGCCCGGGGCGACTATCTGATCTTCCTGGACTGCGATTTTCTCGTCCTGCCCGACGCGATACGGTATCATCGGCAACTTGCGCGACCGGGGCGATTCGTAGCGGGCTCGTGCAAGTATCTGACAGAAGAGCAGTCGCGCATCATTCTCGATGCGAAGATATCCCCCGATCTGCTGGAGCGCTTCTACGGGGAGCTGCCGGAGCGGGACATCCTCGCGCAGCATCGCCGCTACATCAAAAGGTCCATCCTGATCCGGCTTGGCCTGGCAAGCCCACGAAAACAGAGCCTGGGCGGCCATCTGTCCCTCTACAGGAAAGACATGGAGCGGATCAACGGTTACAATGAGGATTTCGTGGGCTGGGGCGGCGAGGACGAGGATTTGGGCGTCCGCCTGGCCGCCGCGGGCATCCACTGTGTCTCCGCCGTCCGCTACGCGCGGGTCATGCACGTCTGGCACCCGAGCGTCCCCAAGACATCCCGCAACAAGAACTGGCACCGGGGAACCGCAAGGGACTACTTCATCAGGAAGAAGATCAATTACCGATGCGCAAACGGCCTCGTGAAGTGATTCAAAAACCAGACAACATCAGCGTGAACCCCCTCACATGCACGGGTCCTGTATCGAATCATTCAAAACAGGATCGGAGGATAAGAGGGATTATTCACTCCCCTTAGCATTCCCGACGCGCAAGGCTTATGGATTCGGGGCCAGGGCGTCGACTGACTGGGTCGCTCGCACCAGGCCGGGCTGCAGCGTCGCCGGCTGCACCCCCATGTCCGCGAACAGGTTCACGGTCGCCTGCTGCATCCGTACATCGGGAGGAGGTCCGCTGATGTCGTGATACGCGTCGAGCCCCCAGGACCATTGAATGGTGCCGGCGCCGAAAACGAGCGCGCCGCTGCCGTGGCGGTAAAGTGAAAGGCTGTGCGTTACGACGCCCGGCGGTGAATACGTATAGCCGCTTCGGATTTTATAAAGATCCACCGCGACCTTCGTCGTGGACAGCCGGATCAGGCCCGAAGGCAGCCATCCGTTGTCCCTCACCTCATCCCACTCGAAACCCAGCATGCCCGCCGCCAGTTGCGCACTTTGCCCGTCCGCCAGCTTGTCGATCCCCGTGTTGCGCCAGAACGGGTATTTTCCCTCGCTGGCGGAAACCGTGATCGGGTCATACCGGGGTGCGTCGACGGCATACCATTGCCCCGTCAGGGCGTTTTCGGGGTAAACATCGCGCCACATACCGGTCCAGGATTCATAAGACTTGGGCTTTTCACCATCCCAGTTCTCGTGGTAGCAGACCAGTGTCCGGTAAGGGGTGCCGGAGCCGTCGATGCTGGCCTCCCAGCGCGTCTTCCAGTAATACTCGTTTCCCGTGAAGAACCCGAGGTGAACGCCTGCCGCCCGCGCCGCCTCGACATTGGCGCGCTGCCCCGCCGACACGTACTCGTCGTGGCCGACGGAAAGGAAAACCTTGTGCGTCTTAAGCGTTGCGGCGCCCCGGCGGTCCGTGTCCATGGCGGATGCATAGCTGACGTTGTATCCGTTGGCCTCGAGCCAGCGGATCATCGGATACTCGGTGTTGAACAGGAACGTCTCCCGCTCGAAGAACGGCGAAGTCGAACCCCGGTTGATGAACGGGCGGTTGTAGCTGACCTTGTAGGCCCGTTGGTTTCCGGTGGGATCGTTGCCGGTGCGATACAGATTGCTGCCACCGTATTTGTTGAATGCCTGCCAGGTCGCGTCGCCCGTTTGAAAGAGCATCTCGGATTTCCCCTCGTCGTCGCGGACGACGAAGACGATGTGGCTGGCGCCGCCCGTGTCCGCACGCACCGGCCTGGCGATGTAAACACCCGATACGGCGTCGGCGGGTACGGCCCAACTGGCGGAAACGGCCCAGTTCCCGCAATCCAGCAGTTTCGTTGTTGCATCATACAGGCATCCCGGCTGGTTCTGGGGAAGGCTTGCCGACGGTTGGATGGTGGCCACCTTCCGCGCGCCCCGGCCGCCGTAATAGCCCAGGCGGTAAATGTCGATGCGGTAGGCCGCCGCGTCGGTCTTGATCTTGAACGAAACCGTCTTGCCGTGGTTCACGCTGAAGTCCGTGGCGAACCCCTGAATGCTCGCATCCCCGATGCCGTCAACCTCCCACTCGCCCGGCGGGTTCCCGGATCGCCTGTTTTCGATCGCAATGGGGGGCCAGTTCCGGTTCTTCACGATTGCGGGAAGAAACATATCCCAGGGAAATTCTTCATCGGCATGGCATGTTCCGGCCGGCATTGCAAAGGCCAGCACGAGCACATAAAGGCAAAGGATCGTAAGACGGGAATAACGGTGGTTCGCATGTTGTATCGGTCGCATAACGGCTCCTGGTTGAATTACTTTGTCTGGCTCATTCATTCCTTGTCCAGACCATTCCGGCACGCGCCTTCGGTCATTCATCCAAAAGGAGGTTAAGGAAATTCAATGAAGGGACCTTCTTCTGGCTGAGCGTAAAGGTTTCCCCGGCAATGGTCAGGGCGCCGGTCCGTTCCCGGCCGGTGTTGTTGTAGGCCACCCGATAAGATACGGTACCGCTGCCTGCGCCGCCGCTCGCCTCCATCACCACGATCCAGTCGACATGGCTCACCGCCGTCCAGGAGCAGAGCGAACCCGTCCCCGTCGTGACGGACACGCTCCCGGTCCCACCGCTGTGCTTGAAATACTCGATTAACGGTGAAACGGCGTAGGCGCACCGGTTGATTGCCCGGAAAAATACGTCGGCAATGACCGCATGGCCCGCGATGGTTGGATGGATGCCGTCCTTTTCAAACAGGTAGGGTTTATCCCATAAGGCCGCGGCAAGGTCTGCCAGCGGAATCCCTCTGGACGCCGCCAACTGCCGGATGCCCTGATTGATCTGGCGGATGTAGGGCTGACGCCAGGAAAAATCGTAGAACTGCGGGCCCAGTGTTGCGATAACGGGTTTTGTCCCATAGGCCAGGCAGCGATCAACAATGTAACGAAGGTTGGCGATCACGACTTCGTAAGCGACGTTGGCGGGTTCATTGTTGCCGTAGTAAATCGTCAGGGTCCGCGGTTTGTGCGCCTCCAGATAGTCATCGATGTGAGCGGCGCCATAACCGCTTCCAGCCCCCATCCCGTCGAGGTTTTTACCCTCGTTGACGGCAGGCATCCCCGAGAGAACGCTCAGTCTGGGGACATAGCAGCCTTCACAACTGCAACCTTCCGACGTCACTCCCGTACAGGTCGGCCAGCCCACCGTAATGCTATCCCCTATTGCCACAATCTTTTCCTGCAGTTCGTTTCGAGGCAACGTTTGCGCTTCGGTCTTGGTAAACAGCAACAGGGGGCTGAGCAAAAAAGCCACGACAGCGAAGAAGAATATTTTTACCGAATACAGCACAATACTCCGTTACCCGGATCATTCATCAAGCCGGCGGGGGATACCGAGAGACATGATCCGGGGGGATCACTTTCATCACACGCTTCTGTCCCGTCCAGGACATGCGCCAACGGACGCAATAAATCAATATTTCCATTGAATGTCAATGGCTCTCTGCAGCCCATTCGTTATACATTAAATATAAGGCACAGCGTCCAACTGAACTACCCTCGACTATAAGTCGAGGGGTTTAATTGGGGTCGATTTGAAATCGACTATCATCAACAATGGGTTCGCCTTCTTGTTCCTGGATATATTGCTGAATCATCTCATCGGTAATATT